>NZ_VOJA01000022.1 GCF_007923265.1 Francisella salimarina | reverse complement strand
CGATCAAATGTCACAACCAATAGCTTTAGATACTAGAATTATAGGACTTTTAGTTAGCTTGATACCAGTTTCAGTAATACTTTATATAATCGCTCTTTTAGTCAAATTATTTACGTGTTATGAAAAGCTTGAGGTTTTTTCTTCTAGAGTAGTTTTGATATACAAAAGATTAGGATGGGGGTTGGTATATTATTTTTTTGCTCAAATCATTTTTGAGCCTTTAATATCATTGACTCTAAGTTATCATAATCCTGTAGGTGAACGTTTCGTAAGTGTATCAATTGGTACTAACGAAATTCTAGCATTATTATGTGGGGGAGTGATTATAACAATATCAAAAGTTATGCAAAAAGCTCATGAACTTGCTGAAGAAAATGATTTAACAATTTAAGGATATTTAGATGTCTATAAGAATTGACTTAGCAAGAATAATGCTTGATAAACAAATTAAATCTAAAGATTTAGCAAAAGCTATTGGAATTACAGAGCAAAACTTATCAATATTAAAAAACGAAAAAGCAAAAGCTATTAGATTTTCTACTCTAGAAGCAATTTGTAAGTATCTAGGTTGCCAACCAGGAGACATATTAATTTATGAGGATTAAATTCTTATAAAATATAAATATACTAATACTCTATATATATTGTTACAATTGTATTCAAATAAAATTAATCTTAGATAATATAAATTATGAATACAATCAATTTAGGCAAGTATTTTTTTGTTTTAACTATATTTTTCATAAATATAAGTTTTGCAAGTTCTGATAAATATCATTTGGAAACTCCTCCAATACCGGCAGGAACTTATAAACCTGACTTTAGAGATATTAAAGATGTATCTGAAAAGAAAAAAGTCTTTATAGAATTTATGTCAAAAGAAATAGATGAAGCTAATCAAGAGTTATGTAAACAAAGAAAAACTATTATGAAACTACAAGAAATTCTTAATAGTAAAGAAGATTTAGATGAAAATCAAAAAACAAAAATTAAAAAATATACTTCCTTCTATAAAATATGGAATGCTAAGACGTTACAAGAGCAAGTTAATGCTTTAGTTACAAAAGTTAATATAGCACCTAAAAGTCTAGTAATTGCTCAAGCAATCCTTGAAACTGGCTGGGGAACATCTAGATTTGCAGTTGACTATAATAATTAC
>NZ_VOJA01000021.1 GCF_007923265.1 Francisella salimarina | reverse complement strand
GATTACCAAAAATATCAAAACATACAAAGTAATCAGTCTAATTTAGACTACTATCAAGGACTAATTGATAATGCAGCAGATGGTGTTGATACAACATCTTGGCAAAATAGTGTCGACTACTACCAAGGTAGAATTGATAGTACACAAGCGACTATGTCTAACCAAGCAGGTAGCAACTATAACAATGCTACAGAAGCTGCTGAATACTTCAACCAACAAATAGACATATATGACACAAATAGGCAAGATGCAAATGCAAGATCTTTAGAACTTCAAAATGAACAAAGAAACGTATCTAGTTCAATTAATGGCATTGAAAGTCAAGGGTTCGATAGTGACTATAATGGCTCTTATGAGCAATATAATACTGCCATGGATTCATTGCAATCTAGTGTCAATAATTCAGTAAATGTTGAAAGACTAGATACTAACCAAGCTGAAAACATATCTCCAAGTGCTTTTACTCAAACTTCTGATAAATATAGCTCTTGGCAGTATAATCAGATTAGAAGTTAAAATTTTAATACTACTAACCCTAATTATACTGCACTTTGTATCTATGTTCTAATAACTCAAATATAACATTGCTACAAATCATATATATACCTGTTTATATAAATCTAAAAAAGGTGGTGTGTTGCAAACATCAATAAAAAATGGGGTAAATAAAACCAAAAGATTCACACCTAATTGGGAATGTCTGCTTGTTTTTTTATATTGTCATACTACGGCTCCGACCGTAGTATCCATTTTTTAACCATAATCATTATTTTTCTATGGATTCTATGGTCAAGCCATAGAATGACAGGTTTCTGTTTTGTAGTGACAGCACA
>NZ_VOJA01000020.1 GCF_007923265.1 Francisella salimarina | reverse complement strand
ATCGTGTATCCTGTCATATTGAACTACCACATAGAGGAGAAATTTGATAAGCGACATATTGTTTTATCAAATCTAAGGTTTTTCGCTCAGCTTCTATTGATGAAGTCTTACAATCTCTTACTCTCTGAGTTAGACCTGTTTGTCCATGAACCTATCTTCACCACTCATACAGTGTATTTAGAATTTCATCTGATTGATGGATTGCTATTGGCTCGGCTTCTGCAATGATAATTTAGGTCTTTATATGTTATAATTGTAGCTATATCAATAATTGCGCATCTATCAACATTTCAAACGGCCATTTAAACGTCAGTACAGACCAAGTTATCAGTAGATTGCATTTGCTTAATACGTGTCTCTTGCTACATAGGTCGAAGTACTAGCGTCAGAGTTTAGGGTATCACCGGGTTATACAAAAAGTGGCACTCTAAACACCGCACAAGTAGATAGTGTGGCTGGTGTGCCACCTGCGGCTGAAGTATCACCTCCAAGACCTGGATCTGTCTCAATAA
>NZ_VOJA01000019.1 GCF_007923265.1 Francisella salimarina | reverse complement strand
ATAAGTTGTTTTGGGAAGGAAATCTTATACAGAAATTATATGATTATTATCTCCAACATAAAGAAAACATCTTTGGTAAATCAATAATATTTTGCTCAGGTTTAAGAGAATTTAATTATCTTAAAGATACTGGGATACTAAGAGGCGATACTATACTAGAGGGTATGGAAAGAACATTAAGTATAGCGATAGCTAAAGAGGCGAGAGCGCTAGATAGAAAGTTGCCAGCTTTGGCTACGTTCGGTTCTGTATGTCGATATTTTGGCCTATTTGGTACTGTTTGGGATATTATGTCAGCATTTAATACGCTTGTGGGTGTAGAACACGCTACAATTTTTGTAGTTGCTCCTCATATGGCAGAAGCATTGATTGCTAAAGGAGTTGGTCTTTTTGTTGCGATTCCTGCCGATATCGGGCATAGTAAATTGTCTAATCGAGTTGATGATGTTTTGTGAGGTTAGGAATCATTCCAAGATGAGCTATGTATACAACTTTAGGAAGAAGAGCATA
>NZ_VOJA01000018.1 GCF_007923265.1 Francisella salimarina | reverse complement strand
GCAGAGCGCATGCAGATTGCTGAGGGAAGGGTTGGAGCAGGCTTTCTGCCATTTTCATATTTGGCTAGCGTATTCCTCGTATAGGTATTTGGGATGAGAAGCAGTCTATATTTGACTGGTCTTCTTCTCTAATTGGCTATAGAGCGTAGCCTAGGTAGGGCTGTACCATTCCAAGAGTCTTATCTAACGTATACTCATCCATCTGCAGCAACACAATGGGCACCTTTAATCCACAAATATTATGCGATATTAACGGGCGTTTCCAACTGGTATCCCGCACAGTTGGGAAGATTCCCAAGCTTCTCCTGTTACCGTTCGACTTGCATGTGTTAAGCATGCCACCAGCGTTCAATCTGAGCCAGGATCAAACTCTTCAGTTTAATTCTCAAATTCTGACTCTAACTACTGATACTCAAATTCTTTAACAAAGTGTTTGTATATAATATATCTCTTAAATATCTTAGAAGCCTTAGCTCCCAACCGTTAACATCACTCGTCAGCCGGTGAAGACATATAATACGCATCACTCTTCCAAAATGCAACTACTTTCTTCAAAAAAATTAAAGTTTTTACAACTTTTTTATTTCAATAGCTATTTCAACCCCAAAAACTACCATCTACATAGCCTTTTAAACCATCTTAAAGCTTATCCACTATGCTTTAGAACAAAAAAACAAATATCCTACTTATCTAAAAAAATAATACTTTTTTATCTATTTATTGCACTT
>NZ_VOJA01000017.1 GCF_007923265.1 Francisella salimarina | reverse complement strand
AAAGAAGGAAAAAAGATAAAAAAAAAAAAGAAAAAAAATATAGAGAAAAAGAAAATAGAAAAGATGAAGAAAAAGATAGGAAAAGAAGAAAGAAAGAAAGAGAAAGAGAAAATGAAAAAAAGAAAAAGAGAAAGAGAAAAAAATGAAAAAAAAAAAAAAGAAGAAAAAGAAAGGGGAAAAGAAGATGAGTAGAGAGAAGAAGAAAAGGAAAAAAGAGATAAAGGTAGATTAGAAGAAAGGGAAGCGAAAAGGAACTTGGAAAGAAGGGTAGAAAAGGAAATGATGAATATGTAGGATAAGAAAAAAAAAGAAAAGAAAAAAGAGAAGAAAAAAAAAAAAGAAAAGAAAAAAAGAAAAAAGAAAAAAAAAAAAAAGAAGAAAAAAAAAAAAAAAAAAAAAAGAAAAAGAAAAAAAAAAAAAAAAAAAGAGATAAAAAAAGAAGAAAAAAAAAAAAAAAGAGAAAAAAAAAAAGAAAAAAAAAAAAAAGGAGAAGAAAAAGAAAAAAAGAATAAAAAAAAAAAAAAAAAAAGAAAAAAAAATAAAGAAAAAG
>NZ_VOJA01000016.1 GCF_007923265.1 Francisella salimarina | reverse complement strand
GAAAAAAAAAGGAGAAGGAGAAAAAAGAGAAAAAAAAAAAAAAAGAAAAAGAAGAAAAAAAGAAAAAAAAAAAAAAGAAAGGAAAAGAAAGAAAAAAAAAAAAAAGGAAAAAAAGGAAAGAAGGAAAAAGAAAGAGAAAAAAAAAAAAAAAGAAAAAAAAAAAAGAAAAAAAAAGAAAAAAAAAAAAAAAAGAAAAAAAAGAAGAAAAGAAAAAAAAAAGGAAGAAAAAAGAAGAAGAAAAGAAAGAAAAGAAAAAAAAGGAAAAAAGAAAAGAAAGAAAAAAAAGAGAAAAAAAAGAAAAAAGAAAGAAGAAAAAAAGAAAAAAAACAAAGAAAAAGAAAAAGAAAATAAGAGGAAGAAAAAAAAGAAAGCAAAAAGTAATGAGAGGAAAAGAATGAGGAAAGAAAGAGAAGAAAAAAAAGAATAAGGAAAAAAAGAAAAAAAGGGAAAATAAAGAAAAAGGAAAAAGAAAAAGAAAAAGAAAGAAAAGGAAAGAAAAAAAAAGGAAAGAAAGGATGGAGGGAAAGAAGAAAAAAAAGAAGGAGAAAAAGAAAGAGAAAGAAGAGAAGTATAAGAAAAAGAAAAGAAAAATAGAGAAAGAGGCATAAAGAAAAAAGAAGAGAAAAAA
>NZ_VOJA01000015.1 GCF_007923265.1 Francisella salimarina | reverse complement strand
GGAAAAAGAAGAAAAAAGAAAAGAAAAGGAAAAAAAGAAAGAAAGAAAAAAAAAGAAGGAAGAGAAAGAGAAAAAAAAAAAAGGAAAAAAAAAAAAAAAAAAAGAAGAGAAAGAAAGAGAAAAGAAGAAAAAAAAGAAGAAAAAGAAAAAAAAAAAAAAAAAAAGGAAAGAAAAGAAGAAAAAAAAGGAAAAGAGAAAGAAAGAGAAAAAAAAAAGAAAGAAAAAAAAAAAGAAAAAAAAAAGGGAGAAAAGAAAGAAAAAAAAGGAAAAAAAGGAAAAGGAAAAAAAAAAGAAAAAAAAGAAAAAAAAAAGAAAAGAAAAGAAGAAAAAGAGAATAAAATGAAAAAAAGAGAAAATAGAAAAGATGAAAAATAAGAAAATAATAGAAGAGAAAGGGAATGGAAAGAAAAAAGAGGAAAAAAAAAAAAGAAAAAAAAATAAAGAAAAAAAAAAAAAAGAGAAAAAAGAAAAAATAATAAAAGAAGATAAAAAAGAGAAATGAGGAGGAACAAAAAGAAAAAAGAAGAAAAGGGGAAAGAAGGAGTACATGGGTGAAAAGAAGAAGAAAAATTATAAATAGAAG
>NZ_VOJA01000014.1 GCF_007923265.1 Francisella salimarina | reverse complement strand
CATTTATTATTATTTATTGCTATTATTCTATTCTTTGAAGATTATACGTATTGTCCAAAAGTTTTGGATATGTCTTTTCTTTAATTTTTTGAGTAACTTTTTTAGCGTCTTCTTGAATTTATGGAACAGTTTTATAGGCTGCATATTGTTGTTGGTATGTTCTTAAAATACTTTCACCTGCATCATCAAAGTCATATATATGCCATTGATTATCTTTTTGGAACATATTCACTGCAAAATCAGTGCTTTGATAGTTATCAATGTTAGTAATTTTACCATTTACTACCACTATTGGTTTTTTCTCCCAACTATTGTCATCCTTGTTGAACGGGAATAGAGTTAACTTGTATTTGCCTGCGTATGCCACATTTTTGGCATACATAAATGCTAACATCTCTGTTGCTGAACGTATAAATTGTTTTTGTTCCTCTGGAGTTGCTTGTTTCCATTTTGGTGTGCCAACTACAAGCTGAGCAATTACTTTGGGTGCAACTATTGGAATAATTTCTGCATCGACAAGACGTAACAATTTATAAGGATCTTGCTTGTTCTCTTCAGCATTCTTGATT
>NZ_VOJA01000013.1 GCF_007923265.1 Francisella salimarina | reverse complement strand
GGAGAAAGAAAAAAAAAAAAAGAAAAAACAAAAAAGAGGAAAACAAGAGGAGAAGAAAAAGAAAAGAAAAAAAAAAAAAGAGAAAGAAAAAAAAGAAAGAAAGAAAAGAGAAAAAAGAAAAGAAGAAAGAAAGGAAGAGGGAAAGAAAGAGAAAGAAAAAAAAGAAAAAAAAAGAAAAGAAAGAGAAAAAAAGAAAGAAAAGATTCATTAAAAAAAAGAATAAAGATAAAGAATAGAAAAAAGAGAAAAAAAGAAAAGAGAAAGGAAAAAAAAAATAAAAAAAAGAGAGAAAAAAAAAAGAAAAAAAAAGAAGAATAAAAAGAAAAAAAAGAAAAGAAAAAAAAAAAGAAAAAAAAGGAAGTAGAAGAGGGAAAATAATAAAGATAAAGGGAAGAAAAAGAATGAGTATGAAAAAAAAAGAGATAAAAAAAAAAAATAAAAGAAGGAAGAAAAAGAAAAAAAGAGAAGTAAGTAGAGAAGACAGATATTACAGAAAAAGAAGAGAAAGAGAAAGAAGGAATAGAAAGTATTATAAAAGTAATAAACACAGTAACAGATCATAAAAAAGGATAAAAAGAAATGCG
>NZ_VOJA01000012.1 GCF_007923265.1 Francisella salimarina | reverse complement strand
GGAAAAAAAGAAAAGAAAAAAAAAGAAGAAAAAGAGAAAAAAAAAAAGAAAAAGAAGAGAGAGAGAAAAAGAGAGAAGAAAGAAAGAAAAAAAAAAAAAAAGAAGGAAGAAAAAAAAAAAAAAGGAAAGAAAAAAAAAAGAGAAAAAAAGAAAAAGAAAGAAGAAGGAAGGAGAAAGAGAGAAAGAAAATAAAAAAAAGAAATAGATAGAGAGAAGAAGAAAAAAAAGAAAAAAAAAAAAGGAAAAAAGAAGAAAAAAAAAACAAGAGAGAAATGTAAGAAGAGAAAAAAAAAAAGAAGGAAAAAAGAAAGAGGGAAAAAAAGAAGATAGGAAACAAAAAGAAAAAGACAAAAGAAAAGGGAAAGACAAAGTAATAGGAAAAAAAGAAACAGAAAGTACAGGAGAAGGGAATGACATAAAGAAAAAAAAAAATGGAAAAAAAAGAAAGGAAAGAGTAGGAGAAGAAGTAATAAAAAAAAGAAAAATAAAAGGAGAAAACGTTGAAAAATAAAGAGAAAGAAAAAATGGAAAGAGAAAAAAAAAAATGGAAGAAGAAATAAAATGGTAGAAAAAAATAAATAGTTTATATAAAGAAGTAAAAATGCTAGGATATGAAAAAAAAAAGAAAAGAAAAAAAAGAGATAATAAATAGAAAGAATAAGGAGAGGTAATTTAAAAAG
>NZ_VOJA01000010.1 GCF_007923265.1 Francisella salimarina | reverse complement strand
AAAAGAAAAGAAAAAAGAAGAAAGAGGATAAAAAAAGAAAAAAAAAAGAAAAATAGATGTGAAGAAAAGAGAGAGAAGGGAGAGAAAAAGAAAAAGAGATAATAATTGGTAAGAGGAGAAGGAGAAGAGAAGGAAAGAAAAAGAGATAGAAAAAAAGAAGAAGAAAAAAAGAAAAAAAGAAAAAGAAAAAAAAAAAGAAGATGAAGGAAAAAAGAAGGAAAAAGAAAAAAAAAAAGAAGATGAAAAAAAAAAAAAAGAAAGAAGAAAAGAAAGAAAAAAAAAAAAAAGAGGAAAAAAAAAGAAAAAAAAATGAAAAGAAAAAAGAAAGAGAAAGAAGAAGAAAAAAGAAAAGAAAGAAAAGAAAAAGAAAAAAAAAGGAAAAAAAAGGAAGGAGGAAAAATGAGAAAAAAAAGGACAGAAAAAAAAAGGAAAGAAGAAAAAAAAAAAAAAGGAGAAAAACAAGTATAGAAAGAGAGAAAAAAGAGAATAAAAAAGAAAAAAAAAGAAAGA
>NZ_VOJA01000009.1 GCF_007923265.1 Francisella salimarina | reverse complement strand
GAGACAGTTTAAAGTCACTTACCATTCAAACCAACCTTTGCTTTTTTCTTCTTTTTTCTCTTCAACTTTAGGAGGCTCACCGACCCAATCAAGTTTTAGAGTTTCATCGCTTGGGTTATAGTTATACACCATAATACCATTACCATTAGCTTGACCAATTACAAGTTTGTGAGCCTCTACAGAAGTATCAAATGTATAGTTATAACCATCTACATTTGGTCTTGGTTCGATATTGTAGTTGCCATCTAAATAATCTTTTGGATTATTTATTAAAGGAAAATATTTTATAGGGTTATCAATAGCAAAATTACTTTTCCCATCTTTATAGAATTTACCAATTTTTATATTGTTTATATCATATAAACCTGTCCATAAATAAGGTTGAGACATTCCTTTATATGTTATAAGTACTTTATTATTATCTATAAAACCAAAGTTAGTATAGCCATTTGGTTTTTTGTAATTATTTTCTAATTTTGGTATTTCATTTCTTTGGGCTAAATTAAAGAAAAAGTTATCTTCATTAGCAGTATTTGGAAATGTTATGATTTTATTGTTTTGTAAATCATATTTAACAGCACGACCAACTCTTGAACTATCTAATGTATAAACGAACTCACTATTAGGGTCTATGGCACTCATAGTTTGATTTACATTTTTATTTATAAGCTTCCATTTGTGCTCTTTTGCATTATAGATAACCATTATACTATCAGCAGTCATTATTAAGACATCATTATTGGCAAAGTTAAACTGATTATTTATTGCATAACCATTTGGT
>NZ_VOJA01000008.1 GCF_007923265.1 Francisella salimarina | reverse complement strand
TTCGGCTATGTTGTACCCTAAACCGATGTTTATGGATCATGTATTTAAAGGTTTACTATTTGGTAAATACTTCGGTGGTGCTTTTGATTTCTTCGGTGATTATGATATAGAAGAAACTAAAAATAAAAATACTAGCGTCTCTATACAATCGACAGCAGACAGTGAAGGAAGTTACTAATGAAAAAAATATTAATTTTTTTAAGCTTATTTATAACTTTTTCTTTTGCTCTAGCTCAACAAGCCAGCTTATCAGTTTCTAACAATGGAAAATATGTCATATCAGTTGATGACTCAGGGAATGCCTACCTTTGGGACTTAAAAAATAATGTATCTAAAAATCTAGGTAATAACTATAATCCTAGATCTGCTTATTTTGTACCGAATAGTGATAATTATTTATTACAAAATATTAAAACTAAAGAAGTAACCATAACTAATGTAAACGGTAAAATTATAAAAGAATTTACTCCTGATTTCATGGCTGATAGTCAAGCTATCAATTCAAGTCTAACAACTTGGGTTGGATCTTTGCCATGGGGAGATGCTTACCAATATAATTTAGATACTGGTAAAAAGAAACAGATATATGTTTCTTGGAGTTATGCTAAAAGTGAACATTCCCCATACTGGAGAGGTAATCCTTATAAAGGTGGCTTACCAAATGGTTATGCAATAAATAATCAGTTTAACTTTGCCAATAATGATGTCTTAATAATGACTGCTGATAGTATAATGGTTATCTATAATGCAAAAGAGCACAAATGGAAGCTTATAAATAAAAATGTAAATCAAACTATGAGTGCCATAGACCCTAATAGTGAGTTCGTTTATACATTAGATAGTTCAAGAGTTGGTCGTGCTGTTAAATATGATTTACAAAACAATAAAATCATAACATTTCCAAATACTGCTAATGAAGATAACTTTTTCTTTAATTTAGCCCAAAGAAATGAAATACCAAAATTAGAAAATAATTACAAAAAACCAAATGGCTATACTAACTTTGGTTTTATAGATAATAATAAAGTACTTATAACATATAAAGGAATGTCTCAACCTTATTTATGGACAGGTTTATATGATATAAACAATATAAAAATTGGTAAATTCTATAAAGATGGGAAAAGTAATTTTGCTATTGATAACCCTATAAAATATTTTCCTTTAATAAATAATCCAAAAGATTATTTAGATGGCAACTACAATATCGAACCAAGACCAAATGTAGATGGTTATAACTATACATTTGATACTTCTGTAG
>NZ_VOJA01000007.1 GCF_007923265.1 Francisella salimarina | reverse complement strand
TAGGGTACAACATAGCCGAATGATCTATACATAGCATTGACTTAGCTGATTGTTTTTGTTCATCAGTTAATTGGTCATAAGCTACTGTATGTTTAGTATTGTCACTATCTATATAATAACAAGGGTAATTACCTCTAGTTGACTCAGGTAAATCCATAGTGTTAACTTCTTGTGGAGTTTGGAATAGTTTACCATCTTTTGCTAAACTTTTAGCAGTCGTACCCGCCGCACCACTATACCCCATAGCAGGAGCTACTTTAGAGTTAGGTTGCATAAGTACTGTGAATACAACAGCTAATAGCTCTTCTTTATTATCTTTGATATTTTTAATAGCAGCTTGTATATCAGCGCCTTTTAAGAAATCAATAACAGTAGTAGTCAAACTACCAGCACCATTAACAGCAGGCCCCACGAAACTCATCGAAGTATCCCAAACAGTCGATATTGGATTTTGGTTGAATATGTTAGATACTGAATCCTCCAAATTATCCCAAACTTGTTGAGGAATATCAGCAACGCCAGTATTAGTTAGCTTGTATAACTTATCGATAACTTCACTAGCAATATCATACAGAGTATCTTTCTCATGATAAGCATATATAGGGATAAAGTTATGTCTTAACTTCTCTCTTAAATTTAGATTTTGATATAAGCTTTCACCAGTTAGCATATCTTTATCATTAGTAGCTAAGAAAGGCTTATTATCATTAGGGTTAGGGTAGACTTGTAACCATTTTCTATAGAAAGCTTGGCACTTTTGCTCAATATTACCCTCGACAAAGAAACTAGCAGGGTAGATAAACTTATTAGCAATCTGATAAATTGATTCAAAGCCACCATTAGTATCTGTACTAGTACTTTGAGCTACGAAACTATCAAGAGCATAAGAAGCCACGCCAATTATAGCGAATAATAATCCAGCGCCTTTATCACTTATTTTTTCATGAATAGCTTGAGCCTCAGGATATTTATTATAATCAATATTCCCAGCTAAGATATTAGGAATTAGTTTATAAGTAGTATCAGCAAAGCTAGTACCAATCTTAGCAGTAGAGAAGTAGTAGCTAGATACACTTACTAAGACATGGGTAATCATTCTATTGACAGCTTCATTCATAGTCATAGACTGAATTTCACCTTTTTTGAACAAGCTAGGAATATTAGGAATAGGTCCCAGCATCTCATCGAGGTTACTATAAGCAATTGTGAATTTATCAGCCTTACTAGCAGCAGCTGCATAGTTATAGCTGACATTGTAATCTTGAGTAGTTGGTGTAAGTTCTAGCTTACCATTTTCATACCTTTCGTAAGTATTAGAGATAGTCTGTACAGCTTCATTTCTATTAGAATTACTCAAGCTATCATTAGCAATAGCAGGTTCCCAACATAGAGCTTGATCTACAGGAGTACTTACATTCTTCAAAGTATTCATAATTACAGCATTACCCAAAGAGTGAGCCATAATATTAACCTTGATACCATTTTGTTTAAGATAGTCAATTACAATAGCTAGTTTCTGCCCAGCAAACTCACTCATAGCAATAGCAGCACTATAGTCATACGGAGCTTTAGGATTACCTTGCCAAGCTATTTGAACAATACGGTTATAATCATCAAGAGATTTTTCATCCCAACCAGCAGCTTTGTTTAAAGAATACTCTAACTGTAGATTCCATTTACAAGCACCTTCAGCAGTATTTTCATTATCAGTGTTATATTCAAGCGACTCTTTATCACTATCAAAAGGTAGGATACTAGCTTTCTGCTCAGATAGTTTATGTATATTACCCTTGAAGTAACCAGTTACATCATACCAAGGGGTATCATTCATTAGTTTATTTTCAGTAATATCATACTGACTATCCATATATTCTAGAGCTTGAGGATAGCCACGCATTTTATTATTTATTTTATCTTCTACAGCTACATTATATCCATGAATAGCAAAAGTAATATTAGGATCGATAGTACTACCAGGTTTTTGTCTTTTAAGTAGTTTATTTTGGCTTTTTGCTAATTTGAGGATATATTCTTGCCAGAAGTTATCACTATCATCAACGATATGGTCATAATAAGCAATTTTATATCCAACAGGTTCGTAGTAATGAGCTAGAGGAGCATATCTTTGTATTAGATTGTTATATTCACCAAAGTTTTGATTAGCCTTATAATATGCAAAATAATAATCCTCTCTAAGATTAATCATCATCGGAGGTTCAAAG
>NZ_VOJA01000006.1 GCF_007923265.1 Francisella salimarina | reverse complement strand
AACTAGAGGTAATTACCCTTGTTATTATATAGATAGTGACAATACTAAACATACAGTAGCTTATGACCAATTAACTGATGAACAAAAACAATCAGCTAAGTCAATGCTATGTATAGATCATTCGGCTATGTTGTACCCTACTGATGACTTTATGAATTATATTTATAAAGGTAGATTATTTAGTGGTAAGTTTAAAGGCTCTTTTGATTTCTTCGGTGATTATGATATGGATGAAGTTAAATCAGCAAATAATCAATTTGCTGGTGATGATACTACAACTGGCTCACAAGGAAGCTACTAATGAAAAAGATATTTATAGCACTATTTTTAAGTTCTTTTTTCCTAAATTGTTTTGCTAATGTTAGTAAGCTTTCTATTTCAACTGATGGTAAATATGCTGTTGCCACAGATACTAATAAACATGCTTACTTATATAATCTTGAAAATAAAAAAGTAAAAGATTTAGGCGATAACTATAATTATAGTTCTGCTTATTTTATACCTAATAGTGATTACTATTCTTTACAAGATAATAATACTAAAGTAGTAAAAATCTTCGATATAAACCAAAAAATCATAAAAGAGTTTAAACCTGATTTTATAGCTAGAGCTCAAGCAATAAATGAAGATATGAACTTATGGGTTGGCTCTGATATCGGTGGTAACGTTTATCAATATAGTTTACCTGATAATAACAAGAAACAAATATTTGTTTCTTGGTTATGGGGCAAAATGGATACTACTCCATATTGGAGAGGTAATCCTTATAAAGGTAATCTACCTAACGGATGGACTACATTTAATAGTTTCTCTTTCTACAAAGATAAATTAATAATGACAGCTGAAAATATTTTAGTTGTCTATGATACAAAAAATCATAAGTGGAAAATGGTAAATGAAAATGTTAATGAAACTATGAATGCCATAGACCCTAAGGGTGAGTTTGTGTATACAATGGATAGTTCTTTTGTAGGTAGAGCTGTTAAATATGATTTATTAAATAATAAAATAGTAAGTTTCCCAAATGCTAAAGCTGACAATAAGAATAATTTCTTTTTTGATTTAGTTCAAAGAGATAATATACCAAAATTAACAAATAGAAATACACCTAATGGTTATACTAACTTTGGATTTATTGATAATGATAAAGTATTAGTAACTTACAAAGGAATGTCACAACCTTTCTTATGGACAGGTTTATATAACATAAATGATATTAAAGTTAATAAATTTGCAAATATTACACCTGTAAAATATTTTCCTTTAATAAATAATCCAAAAGATTATTTAGAAGGTAATTATAATATCGAACCAAGACCAAATGTAGATGGTTATAACACTACATTTGATACTTCTGTAGAGGCTCATAAACTTGTAATTGGTCAAGCTAATTGTAATGGTATTATGGTGTATAACTATAACCCTAGTGATGAAACTCTAAAACTTGATTGGGTTGGTGAACCTCCTAAAGTTGAAGAGAAAAAAGAAGAAAAAAGTAAGAGTTGGTTTTGGTAATGCCTAGTATATTTTTAGCAATAATTACAGCTATTTTAACTTATTTATTGACTACTTATAAAATTAAAATCGACTATAAGTATATGCGTGAGCAAAAGTGGTTAGATAAAGAGCTAGAAGTAATAACAACAATATGGGAGTATCTCCAACAAGCTAAAAACTCTACTTACATAGCTTTAGCAGATTTAAAGCAATATCCTAATCACTCAGATTATGAAAAAGATGATTTCATAAAACTCCTTAAAGATTTAGGAGCTAAAGAAACTCAAATCAATCAAATTAACAGTTCTGAAAATATACAGAAAAGCTTACAAGACTTTATGGATAAAAGTGAAGTAAATAATGCAATGGCAGAGTTCAACACATTTGTTAATGAGCTAAATAAGTCAAAAATTTTTCTTAGACCTGAGCTTAAAACTCCTATTGTAGAACTATCTAAGCTGTTAAAAAATATTATTATTGAAAGAGATGTTTACCTGGATTTTAATAATGATGAATTCCATAAGAATAAAAGGAATAAACAAAAAGAAATAGAAGAATTATTCAATAAGCTAGAGGTAAATTTAGATGAAATAATTTTTTTAAAAAATGAGTCATTAATAGATAAACTCACATTTCTCTATAATAATTTCAAAAGAAAAGTAACTAGCTATAATAAAGAAGACAACTTAAGTTAGTGTGATAGGTTAGTAGTATGAATTGTAAGATAAAGAAGACATATGAACTTTTAAAAACAAATAAGTTATTATTCATTTCTCTACTAATATCAGTAGCGATTTTAATTTTGAATAAAAAGCAAACTTATTTATTTTGGCTGGGATATCTACAGCATATATCTATTACAGTAATATTAACCATTATAGTATTTTTATCTTTAGCATGGCACTTTTGCTTAAAAATAAAGAGTTGGATTAAAAATAGTCATAATAAAGTAGATTACATAATCAAAAATAACATACCCTCAAAAATTATTTTAACGATTGTTGTACTGCTTATATTAGCTACAATGTTCGACGATAAACAATATAAGACTATTTCTTTTTTTGTTTTTTTAATTACCACATCAATAATAGCTATTTTATCATTTGTCCTGAATGATTATTTAGCTATAAAGTCTGATATAGAATCCGAGTTTAGAGAGTATATTCTTCATAAAAGAAATAAAGCTCATACATATTTATTGATTTGGAGATCTTGCTTAATAGTATTTTTATTGATTGAAATTGTCACTATGACTAAACACTATGAATCTATTATAACATTATCTACCAATCATTTACCTATATTAATAGCAACCATAATATGCTCTATAATATTATCAATTACTCTTTTTTTGGGGACATATAAAGCAAAGAAAAGCTTTATGTTTTTAGATGATTTATATGGATACATAAAACTTCTAACTTGCGATGACTTGAAAAATAGTGAAATTAGTAAGTTGCTATATAATAAAACAGAGAGTGCTATTACCTATTCAAAGAAAAAATATATAAATAAAAAAAGCATAGAATATATTTTAAAAATACTAGCAGACAAAAAGGAATAACCCTTGACCCACAGATATAACTATAAACAACAACTTGAAATACACATTTCACAACTAGCTTGTTTATACTATCTGTATACCTTTTCACACATTTTCAAACACCACCAAAACACAATATCACTTAAACCAGAAAACTGGCAAAAAATCAAAGACAAACAAGGTAACAAAGAAATTAATGGTGGTATCGAAACTAAAATCAATCATCTAGTTATCAATGTCCTTTGAACCTCCGATGATGA
>NZ_VOJA01000005.1 GCF_007923265.1 Francisella salimarina | reverse complement strand
TACATTTGATACTTCTGTAGAGGCTCACAAACTTGTAATTGGTCAAGCTAATGGTAATGGTATTATGGTGTATAACTATAACCCAAGCGATGAAACTCTAAAACTTGATTGGGTCGGTGAGCCTCCTAAAGTTGAAGAGAAAAAAGAAGAAAAAAGCAAAGGTTGGTTTGAATGGTAAGTGACTTTAAACTGTCTGAGCAAAGCGAGTTTTTAAAGTCACAAGCAGTTTTGCATACTTTTTCTGCATTGAAAAAAGTATGTCGTTACAGCTTACGCAGTAAGCAACGAAACTTTTTAAAAAATATTTTTTTATTCCAAACACCGCAGGAAGTTAGTACATTAGAATTGCCTGAATCAACTAGAGGTAATTACCCTTGTTATTATATAGATAGTGACAATACTAAACATACAGTAGCTTATGACCAATTAACTGATGCACAAAAACAATCAGCTAAATCAATGTTATGTATAGATCATTCGGCTATGTTGTACCCTACTGATGACTTTATGAATTATATTTATAAAGGACAATTATTTGGTGATCCTGATTTAGGTTTAGGATTTTTTGGTGATTATGATATGGATGAAGTTAGAGGTAATAATAGTAAATACAATAAAAGGTAAGCATGAATATTTTTAAGAAAATAATTTGTATATTAGGGTTATCAGCTACCGCAAATTTAGTAGTTGCTATGCCTACTACTCTTTCAGTATCAACTGATGGTAAATATGTAGTTAGTGCAAATAATGATGGTAATGTTTATTTATATAACTTAAATAAAAAAACTATTAAAAAGATAAATGATAAAACAGTTAATATCTTTAGTGCTAACTTTATTAATGATACCCATGATTTCATATATCAAACCTTTGATGATAATGTTGTCCATGTTGTAGATGCTGATAATCTAAAAACTATTAAATCTTTTACAGGGCAAAAAAACAGTGTTATGCAAGCTGTGAATAAAGATTTAAATACTTATGCTTTTGCTACACGAGGTGGCAATATGAATATTGCTAAAATAGATAATAATAAACTAGGTGACACATATTCGTATGGTAACCAGTTTATGGCTATGAATTCAAACTTAGTACCTACTTTTTATAAAAATAAGTTAATTACTGCTACTGGGAGAGGTTCTCTATTTATATTTGATATTAATGAAATATTTAAAAGTGAAAATAAAGATAATCCTAAAAATCAAATAGAAATTCATAAAAACTCTGGGGCTGTTATGAGTGCCATAGACCCTAATGGTGAGTTTGTGTATACGGCTGATAGTGGTTTAGCTGGAATAAAATATAATTTAGAAACAGGTACAGTTTCTAATACAGCTCTTTATTATCCAGATGATAATTTAAAAAATATTTCTTATTTGCAACCAAGAGAAGATGCTAGGAAACAATTTTTATACAATGGTCTTACAAACTTCAAATTTATAGATAAAGACAAGATTATAGTTACTTTTAAAGGAGTTTCTCAACCATATTTATGGGCTTTTACGTTTGATACTAATAAATTAGACTGGAGCAATAATACCAAGTGGAAAAGACCTGTTTTTTTCTCTAAAAATTATCTTCCATTAGTCGATAACCCTCTTGACTATGTTACAGGTAACTACACAATAGGACCAAGACCAAATGTAGATGGTTATAATACTACATTTGATACTTCTGTAGAAGCTCATAAACTTGTAATTGGTCAAGCTAATGGTAATGGTATTATGGTGTATAACTATAATCCTAGTGATGAAACTCTAAAACTTGATTGGGTCGGTGAGCCTCCTAAAGTTGAAGAAAAGAAAGAAGAAAGTAAGGGTTGGTTTTGGTAGGAAGTAATTCCCCTTCGGGCCTGTCCCAAACTTGATTTGGGATCTAAGGGGTGGCAGTCGTAGACTGACGGGGTAGTACTTTTAAAAACCACACCCCGCTAACAAGTTGGCACCTCTCTCAAGTGAAGAACATGAGGTAAAATTATGAAAAAAATATACTATTATATTAATAATTTCATAGGTTCTTTTAATATAAATATATTAAGAAAATTATGGGGCTATCAAATTTTAATAAAGGGCTCACTTTTATTAATATCTGCATTTTTTGCTGCTCTTGCATATATGTTTATTTATAGTGGTGGATATTATTTTAAACATCAAATGAATATTTTAAATATACCCTCTAGCTCTTTTAACTCTTCGTTCTTAGATACTTTTGACTTAACTAAATCAATAGAAGTTTTTGCAAGTGAAACTACAACAAAGATCACATCGCTTATTCTATTCTTAATAATTATAATCTGTAGCTATATAGGTCTTATTACAGCAGTATCATATTGTATTTATAATTATGTTATAAATACAGAAAGTATTACATGTAAGAACTATATAGGCAGAGGGATTGCACAAGCTATTTCTACAATATCCACAATCTCTCTTTTTCCTATTTTGATTATTGTATTGCTATCATATTTCCCAACAAGAGCAGAAGAGTTAGCTAGAACTGATATAGAAAATAAAATATTTGAAAGTATCAAAAGTAAAACAGAATATATTCCATTATACACTGATAATAATTTTAACTATGTTGCGTATCCTCAAGAAAGCACTATTTGTAGAACTCCATTATATAAAAATTACATAGATATAAAAGACATTCAAAAATATAAAAAAGATCAGTTCAAAATGACCTTGGCTCCAAAACTAAAACAGATAAAATATAATTGTTCTGAACTAGGCGATAAAAATTTTAGAAAAGATATTTGTAATAATTTAAAAAGTGAAACGATTGCTAATAACTCCATGGAAGATATTGCATATATTTATAAAATGAAAAATATTTACTGTGATAAAGAAACTCAAAAGGACTAACAATTGAACCAATCAGATAAATATAAACAACAACTTGAAATATGCACTTCATAACTAATTCACTTATACATTTTTATAAAATTTTATTTTTCTAAATCCTGAGTTATTATAGATGGACTTCTTTTCGAGACTTTATCAATGGGCACAAAATCTAAATACTCATGCTTGTAGAAAAGATTATCATCCTTTCTAAGTCTAAGTACCATATCTTCACTATTTAACTTATTATATGCTCCATTGATTAGTTTAGCTGTTTTATCATCTCTTAAAGCAAATAGCATATCATCATTATGCCATAGCGCATCTATACTATCTTCTGCTTTTACTTGGTCATATTCTGTCAGTGGCTGATAATGCTGTAGTGCTATTAGATAGCCTTTTCTGGTACTAAATGTAGATGCTAGTTTGTATCCCATAGCTATTCTGCGTTGTGATAATGCTTCATCATTAGATATTAAGTTAGCATCATTATCATTTAGATTATTTAGTAAATATAACAACTTACCTATTGCTGTTGGTGGTAATACTAATATCAACTCATCACTCACAGACTCTAATGCCTCTAATGTCGTTCCTATATCTACAGTCTTACCATTCGTTTGCAAACTCTCTAAATAGCTTTTGACATTACTATCTGTTGGGACATCATAAGTATCTACTAACATTTGATACAAACATCTTCTTTCTAACTTCTCCGCTACATCTTTTGATACTAATTCATCATCTAGATCAAAATTAGCTCTAGCTAATTGATAATAATAAAACTTCTCTAATGTATAGTGCTCATCTACAGTAGCTTCAAATATCAAAGCATCTCCAGTTGGATACTCCAAATCATGATTATGTGTAGACAATAGATACTTCGAATCAGCATATACTAACCATTTATCATCTTTATAATCTATCTGATAGGGTTTTGTTAATGTCTGCTTCTTGATATCACTTATTTTAAGTCTACCTAGATTTAGCTTTTCTATCTTTTTATCATGCTTTGTACTAACTGTCCTACTCCACAATAACAACCCATCTTTTATTTGATTATCTTTGTCTGTAGGGTATTTACTATGATTATCTCCCTCTAAGACATATTTATTATTTTTGACTGTTACTTTCGCTGTCTGTGATAATAGTATCTCACTATCTACATATTCCTCTGTAGTAATCAAATCAAACACTCCATAATCTTCATCTATTTCATGCTGATATGATTTATATGCGATAGCTGTCTCATTATCATAGTCAATATCTGCTATCACATCTGGTTTATACGGTAGTCTTGCTTGTTTCTCTGATATCTGTTTGAAATTATATCTACCTGCCATTAGTAAGCCCATATATAGCAAACTAGCTTGATATGTCTTGCCTATATCCAACCATCTATTTATATTATTCTCTGATAAGCTCTGTAAATACTTAACTCCATCATCTACTGCATCTTGATTTGCAAACTTATAGCCTGCCTTATATCCCAAGCCTTTTACTTTAGAATCTAAATCTGAATTTATAGCTCCCCAATTTATTAATGATGTATTACTATCTAATTTAGCCTTACTAAAATCTAGTGATACTATATTTGGATTACTAACTACTGACTGATCTAACATACACATACTAGCTCTTACAAAGCTTATATAGATATAATCTCTATTTGATAATAATACTTGTTCTAAATCTGGACTTGTATCAAATCTATTTGCTACTTGACGTTTACCATAGTTATATTTATATACTGAGTTTGTCTTTGATTTACTCAAATACTTCTGTTGTGAGTTAAATACTTCTCTAACCAAATTTGTAGGTACAAAATATAGCTTTGATAACTTAGGGCTATATATAACCTCACCTATATAATAAACATCATCTGCGACATCATCAGGATGTTTATATTCTGCTTGTTTGGTTTGATAATTTTGTAGCTTAAATGATGACTTACTGATATCAGCATCCATCATTAGCTTTTCGCTTACATTATATTTAACATCTCCTGCTTTGACATGCTTAAATGGTGCTTTCTCTGTGTGATTCTTTGCACTCATTCCAAAACTAGCACCTTTAACATCTAATTTCTCTGCTGAGATCTTGGCAACATTTGATTTGATATTAATATTCTTAGTAGCTGTAATAGCATGTTTACCAGGGCTAGTCTCTGTAAGTTTATTAGTACTAATAGTTGTACTATCTACTATTATGCTCTCTGTTCTATTAGCTGTCTTTGTTACTATTGTTTCTTTTTTGATTTCACTTTTAAAATCATTTGAATGATAAGATTCTTTGGCTGTCTTTGACTGTTGGGTTAGCTTAGTATCATCTTCATAGGTTGTTGTAATATTACCCTTACTAGTCTCTCGAACTTCACTTGATGATAGTAGTTTCTTCTTTTGAGATCCTGCATAATCCTCTTGAACTATACTGTTATCATTGACTACATTCTTTTGGACTTTGCCACTTTTATACTCTGATACACTACTTTGGCTCTTCGCTCCTGATTCATCCTTATCATCCCAATCAGATGGGCGATTATCATATATTTTGGCCATAACTAAGTTTACATTTTTTTAAAAGAATCTAACAAAAATGATAACTAAAAATAACATCAAGAGCTAGTGTTATTTTTTCAACTTTAATTCAAAATTAACTATGTTTATCGAATACACATAATCGATATCAAATTTGAAAAATCAAAACCTAATAAATTTTTCACTTCATCACTTTTTAGCAATGCTACTAAGCCTGCTTTGGTATTATCATGTTTGAATATTTTTTCTATCGTAGCGTCATTTTCAGTCAGCTGAATTTTCAAAAAATCTTTTTCTAAAAAAATCTTACACCCTTCTTTTAAACTTGGGTGATGTGCTAGACCATATTCGTATGCTTTTAATTGATTATCATTTAATGTCATATTTACAAACTCTCATCTTCTTTGACCCAACTTTGCATAGCTGCAATAAGCTCAGCAAAAATATCTGCCATCAGCAATAAATCAACTTCATGACCAACATTATCTTCTTTATTTAGATCTTTTATACCATCTAAGAATTTGATACTTTTAAACTGTAACTTAGTATTTGCTGTCATAGCAAGCTGCTCTTTCCAAGTTATAGCTAGCTCCGTAATGTACCCTCCACTATCAATAAATGATTTGATATTATCATTCAACATCGAGCTACCTTGACATGAGATATTTGCAATACTATCTCCTATAGCACTTGTGAGCTTACATTTTTCTGCTATTTCAATATCTACTGGATAAGTATCTTCGACAAGCCATTCTGTTAGAATATCTGTTTCTTCTTTAATGACAGGCTCAAACCTTGCTTCACATCTATGCAATAGATCTAAAACTTCTGTAATTTGTTTTTCTGAAACACTATCAATTATTAGATAGTTATTAGTCAGATCCAAATAGCCGTGAATCTTTCTAAACTTACTAAATGCTAGAGGTAGTAGCTTTTGCTCCATATCCTCTTTTATTTGTGTTTTTTCTTTTTTGCTTACATATCTAGTGAGCTCTAACTCTTGAATATACTCTTGTGCTTGTTGGTTGATAACTTGAGCAGGAAGAATTTTTTCTTCAGTAAGCAAACAAAATGCAGCTAAATGATTAAACTTAAAAAGGCATTGTTCATCTTTTATAAATGGGTTTGTAAAGCCTCTCGAAGATTTCTGAGAATTACTACAAGGAATAAATGCGAGTTTATTCATCGAATCTTCAAAAATATCTATATTAATATCAGTGACTTTGAATGCTGTAAGATTTTTAAAAAACATAAAAAACGATTAAATATAATAAAACTGTCTCAAAATAATAAAACATCTAATCATAAAGTAAAACTATTAAACTACAAATTTAATAGTTTATATGATTTAACTATCTCAAAACTCATGACTGTTGTTGCTGTATCTGCTGGGAAATATTTGATTATAGCTACTTTGTCAAAGATGATTTTCTTAGAAAACTGATATTCCAAAAGCTTGTCATAATTAGTAGCGCCATACACTAAGCTAACATGAGGATCTAAATTATATTCACTTTCTCTATCTAATTTTCTTCCACTAGCAAAAAGATTATCTAGCTGTATAGTTTTTGATAATTTGAGATAATAGTTCATAAAATAAGAATCTCTATCTATAGCTATACTATCAATATCTAATGAGATACTCTCATAATCAAGCTGACACGCCCAATATCCAAAATCTTCAACAATATTTTTAGCAGAGCTAAATAATGTCAAATGAGGTATAAATGATGGTTGTCTAGCAATATAAGAATTATAGTTTATACATCTAGCTAGAGCTAGGAGATATTTCTGTGCTGGTATTAGCCAAACACTATATTTATGAGATGACACAATTATTAACTCATTCTAACAAAAATTGTAATATTTGTTATAATAGCAAATCTTTAGTTATATAAATTATAAATTTCTAGGAATAAATATGTCACAAATAGTTGTTTGCGCAATGTACAAATTTGTAACGCTTGAAGATTATGAAGCTATGCGCCAGCCTCTGCTTGATACTATGATAAAAAACAATATCAAAGGTACACTACTTCTTGCTAATGAAGGTATTAATGGGACAGTAGCAGGACCTCGTGAAGGTGTAAATGTGTTATTAGCATATCTAAAATCTGATTCTAGATTAGCTGATATTGACTACAAAGAGTCTTATCATCAAGAAATGCCTTTCTATCGTTCAAAAGTAAAACTTAAAAAAGAGATTGTAACTCTTGGTATCGAAGAAATTGATCCAAATAAAGTCTGCGGAAAGTATGTAGAGCCTAAAGATTGGAATGCTCTTATATCTGATCCAGAGACTATACTTGTAGATACTCGTAATGATTATGAGATCGAAATAGGTACATTCAAAAATGCTATCAATCCAAATACAGAGACTTTTAGAGAATTTCCAGAATATGTCGATAAAAACCTAGATCCTAAAAAGCACAAAAAAGTAGCTATGTTTTGTACTGGCGGTATTAGATGTGAGAAATCTACAGCTTTAATGAAAGCTAAAGGTTTTGATGAGGTTTATCACTTACAAGGTGGTATCTTAAAATATCTAGAGGAAGTACCTAAAGAGGAATCCATGTGGGAAGGTGAATGTTTTGTATTTGACTCAAGAGTGGCTGTAAATCATGATCTTGAGAAAGGTAACTATGATCAATGTTTTGCTTGTCGTATGCCTATAACCGAAGAAGACAAAAAACGCCCAGAATATGTTAAGGGTATAAGTTGTCATCACTGCTACGATAAAGTTACAGAAGAGCAAAAAGCACGCTTTGCAGAACGTGAAAAACAATCTCAACTAGCTGCTGAAAGAGGATTTTCACATGTTGGTGATGATGCCAAAAAATTAGCAAAATTGAACAAACAACAAAAACAACAAGCAAAAGAAATGGCTCGTAAAAAAGCAAAAAGTAAAATTTAACTTCTACTTATAAACAATCAAAATTCAAATCATTTTTTTACAAGCAATTTTATATTCCTACTGTTAAAATATAATATATTTAAATATTTCTTTTAAGATATAATTCTCAACATAAAAGGCTATAACTCTTATGCAAGAAAAAATCACACAATTTGAGAACTTTTTAACTCAACTACAACAAAAAATCACATCTACTCTTGAGCAATCTGAAACTAGCTCGGCTAAATTTATTAGTGACAAATGGCAAAAGCCAAATACTCCTGAACAAAAACTCAAAGGCTATGGTAACTCTATGATTATAGAGGGTGGCGAAATCTTTGAAAAAGGCGTCGTTGCATTTTCTAGAGTACACGGAGATGCTTTACCACCATCAGCTACCGCAAAAAGACAAGAACTTGCTGGTAAATCATTTATTGCTACTGGTGTTTCATTAGTTATTCACCCTCGTAATCCTTTTGTACCAACATCTCATGCTAACTTTAGAATCTTTGTTGCTGGTGCAGATACAAATAATCCTATATGGTGGTTTGGTGGTGGTTTTGATTTAACCCCTTACTACCCTTTTGAGGAAGATGCTATTTACTGGCACCAGACTGCAAAAAATGTTTGCGATAAACATGACGCTAGCTACTATCCTAGTTTCAAAAAATGGTGTGATGAATACTTTTATATCAAACATCGTGATGAATGTAGAGGCGTTGGAGGTTTGTTTTTTGATGATTTAAATGATAAATCTTTTGATGAATGTTTTAAATTTGTGACTGATTGTGCAAATTCATACTTAGATGCTTATATACCAATAGTAGAAAAAAGAAAAAATATCGAATATTCACAAAAGCATAAAGATTTTCAACTTTACCGTCGTGGTAGATATGTCGAATTTAATCTAGTCTTCGACAGAGGTACAATATTTGGCCTTCAAAGTGGTGGACGCACAGAATCAATACTATCATCAATGCCACCTATGGCTACTTGGAAGTATAACTGGCAACCTGAGCCTGGTTCTGAAGAAGAAAAAGTATATGAATATATAAAGCCAAGAGATTGGATTAAATAGTGTTCACAAGTAAAAAACATATCATTTATGTAAAAATAATTATGTTACAATAAGCTCAAATTATTAGAGGTTTTTTTAAGATTATGAAAATTAATTTTTGTGCAGGTCCAGCTGTTGTGCCTACATCTATAATAGAACAGTTACAACAAATGATGATTGATTATAAAAATACTGGAGTATCTTTATTATCTATTTCACATCGTGATAAAGTTTTTGATGAAGTGCATGCCTCTATTCAAAAAAATCTCAGAAGTTTACTTAATATTCCAGATAACTACTCTGTGCTTCTAATGCAAGCCGGTGCTACGGCACAATTTGCTGCTATACCTATGAATTTAGCAGATAAGTATAATAAAGCATTGTATGTATGTAGTGGGCAATGGTCAGAAAAATCTGCTCAAGAAGCTGCTAAATTTACGTCTGTAGATGCTGTGAAATATGATGATAATATTGCTCAAAGTTTCCAAGCAGATACATACGATTATATATATTATACAGACAATGAGACTGTAGATGGTTTTCAGATTAACAAACTTGCCAAGTCTTGCAATACAGAAATAGTTTGTGACATGTCATCAAGCTTTTTATCAAAGCCTATCAATATTAGTGATTACGGTTTGATATATGCTGGTGCGCAGAAAAATGCTGGTATACCAGGCTTAACTATAGTTATCGTCAAAGATTCTTTAATCAAAGCAAAAGATAATATTCCAGTAGTATTTGACTATCAAGTTACCAAGAAATCAAATTCAGTTTACAATACTCCTTCTGTTATCTCATGGGTTACTTTTGAGTTGACACTAGAATATTTAATTAACAAATTTGATAATTTGAAGAATGTAGAATCTTTCAATAGCCAAAAAGCAAATCTACTCTACTCAGCTATTGATAGTTCAAAGATTTTCAAAAATGAAATTAAGCCAGAATATCGCTCTAACATGAATATTATATTTCATCTATCAAATGAAGAACTAACTGATAAATTTCTAAATGAAGCTAGTAAAGCTGGCTTTTATGGCTTAAAAGGACATCGAAGTGTCGGTGGCTGTAGAGCTAGTCTTTATAATGCTGTCAGTCTAGAAGATGTTGAAAAATTAGTACAATTTATGCAAGGTTTTGAAAATGAACAACTCTAAAATAATAACTGTAGATGGACCAAGTGGTGTCGGTAAAGGAACATTATCAAAAAAATTAGCAAAGCACTTTGACTATAAACTTTTGGATAGTGGCGCAATATACAGAATAGCTGCATTACACTGCTTCAATACTGGCGCTAATTTAGATAATGAAGATGATGTTTGTAGTAAGCTTGAATTACTAGATATATCGTTTAAAGTTCAAAATGATTCTATAATAGTCCTTCTAAATAATGCTGATGTGACTAAAGCTATCCGTACTGAACAAACTGGGATGCTAGCATCAAAAACTTCTGCATATCCAAAAGTACGCCAAATGTTACATGATAAAATGCTCTCTTTTGCAACTGCTGCTGGACTTGTAGCAGATGGTAGAGATATGGGTACAGTTGTTTTCCCTGATGCTAAATACAAACTCTTCTTAGATGCTAGCTCAGAAGTTAGAGCTCAAAGAAGATATGATGAGCTACTGACAAAAGGTGAAAATCCTAATTTTGATAAAATTAAAAATGATATTGAACAAAGAGATTTTCAAGACAGAAATAGAAAAGTAGCTCCTTTGAAGCCTGCTGATGATGCTATTTTAGTTGATACTAGCAACCTATCTATCGAAGAAGTTTTCCAAAAAGTTTTAAATCATATTAACAATCTTTAATTTCTCCACACCAACAACATAAAATATCACAACCATTAGCTCCTGAAACAACAGAATGTTGTGAGTTAATAGGGTTTACAAAAAAATCACCCTTGCTAAACTCTCCTCTTTCATCACTCATAGAACCATCTATAACATATACCCATTCAACATCTGGATGACTATGTTGGCTTAATTTTGCATTTGGCTCTAATCTAATAAAATCTATTTGAAAGTTTCTTGAATCATCTTTAGCTAATAACTTTTTAGAAATTCCTGGTTTAAATGCTTCAAGGTTGATATCTTTTAAATTTATTTTCATTGGGCTAACTCCACTCAAACTAAACACTGCTAATAATTCTACTTTATCATAGATAAAAATAACTTTATAATTACACGATTAAAAAAGATTTTAACCAAATTAATCAATGTCTGAAATTAATTCTCTAAATAAAAAGTTAAATAAAATAATTATTGAAACAAATGGTTTATCAATATTTAATACTCTTGAACTACTAAGTTATGAGAATCTAGATGAACATGAATCGCAATGTCTTCAAGATTTCATAAAAAAACTCAAATTATTTAATAATGATGAGCTAGATATAGAAGACTTACTAAATCACCCTATTGGTATAGCATTTTATGACTTTTTAAAGAGCTTCCCTCTTAAATATCATGAAGAGCATATCCACCTAACAGGCTCTCTCTCAGCAGAGTTTATTTACCCACGCCTCAAGAAACTTTTAGATGGTAAAAATGGTAATATTTATAGTCAAAAAATAGTAAATATCTATGGCGAAAATGCACTACCAATAAATTCTGTAGAAGATGTTGAAAAACTTATAGTTTTAAAAGATGGTGAAAAATTCTCGAGATATTTAGATCTTTTATATCTTGCAAAAATTATTCTCAATACAAAACAAGATCATATAGATGCCGCTTATCACATGGCTAGTGAACTATATCATAAACATAATGTAGGAAGTATTAGGCTCAAATTCACACTATCACGCTCTACAAGTGATGAAAAAGAAGCAATTTTAAATGAGGACTTAGCAACAGAAGAGGATGTAGTTCTTGGACTTTATGAAGGTTTTGAAAAATTCAAAGAAGAATATCCAGATTTTGGCTATGTACTTTCTCCATCATTTAGAAAAGAAGCTAATTTTTTTGATGCTACAAAGTTTAAAACAAAAAAAGAAAGTTTTGAATACCAAGTAAACTGTCTAATCGATATATTAGAAAAATATCCATTTCTACAGAATGTAATGAAAGATATAGATACTGTCGGTGATGAAAAAAATATCTATAAAAAAGCCCATTTTGAAACATTAAAACAAGGAATTAGAAAACTGCAATATTATGGTTTTAAAATTCGCTCACATCATGGAGAAACTTTCCATACACTAAAAAAAGGTGTTCAAGCAGTTGATAATGCTTTAAATATTTGGAATATTGATACGCTAGAGCATGGCCTGTCAATAGGTATCAATCCAAACTACTACTTTCAAAGATTGCTACAAAAAGTTCTAAAACTTAATCAGAACTCTCAGCCTCTTGATGACAAATCTATGGAATATCGAGAGATACAAGAAATTCATTGGAATGAAAATAACTCTTCAATTAGAGATAAAATCACAAATGGAATAAAACTAAATTCTGATGAAATTTTAGAATTTACAAAAATAAAATTCCATACAGCTATAGAGATAGAAAGATATCAACATGATGTTCTAAATAGAATTATCAGTAAAAATATTGGTGTTGTTGGTCTTCCTTCTTCTAATCTCAAATTAACTACAGCCATTCCAGACTACAAAGACCACCCTTTCAGCTGGTGGGAGAAAAAAGGTATCAAACTAGGTATTGGTACGGATAACTACATTACTTTAGATACTAACTATATTAGAGAAATGCTGATTATTTTATTTTCTGATGCACATAATCTAAAAATTACTAAATTGCTAATGGTGGCTTGTAAAGAAAATAGACGAGCTTACATTAGTAGCCTACTCTGGAAAATGAATAAGAAATAAATATTATTTAGATATTTTGAAGAGCTTCTTCAACCTTTTTTCTGTAGTTTTTATCAGCTTGAGCAAACTGGTCAAGCATTATTTCTTGGATATCTTGACTAGCATGTATCAATCCTTCTGCAATATTATTAGCTAACTGTTGCTGTTGAGATTCGCTCATTAATCTAAAAAGATCTCCAGCTTGTGAATAGTTATCTTCACCTTGTGCATCATAATAATCAATATAACCCTCTATTTCTATAGGTGGCTCTATATATTGTTTGGCATCTGAAGGAGAGTCAGAATGCGCATTTGGATAAAAATTAGGCATTTCATTCTGTGATACATTAAGAGCTGTACCAGCCATTGCTCCATCACGCTGATAATTATGCATTGGACATTTTGAAGCATTTACAGGTATATGACTTGCATTTACACCGACTCGATATCTATGAGCATCTTGATAAGCAAGTAGTCTAGCTTGTAACATCTTATCTGGAGATACTCCAACACCAGGCACCAAGTTATTAGGAGCGAAAGTAGCTTGTTCTACTTCAGCAAAATAATTATTAACATTACGGTTTAACTCTAAAACACCTATTTTTTGAAGTGGGAAATCTTTATGTGACCAAACCTTAGTTAAATCGAAAGGATTTATACTAAATTTTTTCGCTTGCTCTTCAGTCATAATTTGTAATTTAACATCCCATTTCGGATAGTTTCCACTTGCTATAGCATCAAACAAATCTTTTTGAGCTCCATAGCTTGGCTGCCTAGATGCTTCTTCATTTGTGAGATTTTTAATTCCTTGTTGTGTTTTAAAATGCCACTTAACCCAAAAACGGTTACCTTCTTGATTATAAAAGCTAAGTGTATGAGAGCTAAATAAATGCATATGCCTATAGTTCTTTGGGATACCTCTATCAGACATCAATATTGTCATTTGATGCAAAGATTGTGGGTTTCTTGACCAAAATTCAAACTGGGCCACAGGATCTGGTAGGTTAGTTTGAGGATTCTTTTTTTGTGAGTGTACAAAATCTGGGAATTTATTAGGATCTCTTATGAAAAATACTGGTGTGTTATTTCCTACAATATCAAAATTACCTTGCTTGGTATAAAATTTGATAGCTGCACCACGCACATCTCTAACATAATCACTAGAATCTTGACCTCCACCAACAGTAGAAAATCGTACAAAAACATCAGTCTGTTTATTCTGATCTCTTAAAAAATCAGCTACTGTCAAATCTGATAAGTCTTTTTCAAGAGTGAACGTACCGTACGCTCCTGTTCCACGTGCATGAACTACACGTTCAGGGATTCTCTCACGATTAAAATGAGCTAGTTTTTCAAATAATCTAAAATTATCAAATGTTAGCGAACCATTTTTACCTGCACTAATACTTGTATTATCATTAGGTACTGGAGCACCATTTGCTGTAGTTAGTATCTTATTCATGTTCTCTCCTCATTGAAATAAATATCAATCATTATTAAGCGCAGCAATACATATCGAACGCATTATTAAAATAGGCACTTAATGAAATAGTATATATATGAATAGAATTGGTCAATATTGTTAAGAACTTTAAGTCTAGAATAGTTTTTTGATAAAAAAATTAATAACCAGCTTTTATAACACTGCCATTAGCAATACCTGCTACTGACTTAAGATATGCGTTAGCTACTTTTTCTGCTTCTACAGGTTCATAACCCACAAAGAATGGTCCATATTTTGCTAATGCTTCTTTGACTACAGTTGGACTAACAGTATTTATACGGAAGTCCTTATACTCAAGAGTTGCTGCTTTTACAAACCCTTCTACTGCAGCATTTACTGTAGCTGCCACAGCACCTAAAGCAATTGGTTCAACATTCAATATCCCAGTAGTCAATGTAAATGAACCACCCTTATTGATATAGTTTGCACCAATTTGCACTAGGTTGATTTGTCCAAGTAGCTTATTTTTAAAACTGAAGTTCCAGTCTTCTTGAGTTAAATCATCAACAGCTTTAAAAGCTACTTTACCAGTAGTAGATACTAAAGCATCAAAAGGACCTACTTTTTCAAAGAAATTTTTGATAGATTCTATATCTTCTATATCAATACGGTGTGAACCATTACTTCCACTAAATGTTGCAGGAATAACTTCATAACCAGTGCTAATGAACTTATCATAAGTCGCTGATCCTATTACTCCGCTTGCACCTATTAGAACTATTTTTTTGCTCATTTGAGACTCCACTTATTACTATTTAGCTTCTAAGTATTTTAGAAGATTTTCAGGGGAAGACTCACCATAAGGATCATCTTCAGCGTTATCACGCTTACCAGGCTCTACAAACATCTTTTCGATTTCGTGATTATTAACAATCATCGCATATCTCCAAGATCTCTTACCAAAGCCAAGATTTGACTTATCTACAAGCATATCCAAACCTTCCGTAAATTCACCATTACCATCAGGAATTGGTTTAATATTTTTAACATCTAGTGCTTGTATCCACTTATTCATTACAAAGCTATCATTTACAGATAAAACATAAATTTCATCTATTCCTAGCTCTTTAAATCTAGCCGCATTATTCTCAAATCCAGGTAGTTGATAAGTAGAACAAGTCGGAGTAAACGCTCCAGGTAATGAAAAAACAATTACTCTTTTGTTATCAAAAATATCAGCAGATGTAACATCTTGCCATCTAAATGGGTTTGATCCACCAATACTTTCATCTCTTACTCTAGTCTTAAAAGTTACATTAGGTACTCTTTTAGTCATGTCTAACTCCTTGTGTTTTGTTAAGTTACACTGTTATTGTATTGCTTTAATAAATAATTTAAAATATATTATATTTATACTAGCTATAAGCTTTACTTATATGAATACTCGTACTCTTGAATATATCATTTCTGTATATGAAACTAAAAGCTTTATTACAGCGTCAGAAAAGTGCTTTGTCAGTCAACCAGCTCTTAGTATGCAAATAAAAAAATTTGAAGAGCTTATAGGTATACAAATCTTTGAAAGAGGTACAAAACAAGTACTTATAACAAAAGCTGGTATGAAAATAGTTAACCAAGCCTATAAAATTCTAGACGAAGTAAAAAACTTAAAAAAAATATCAGAACTGCACTTAAATAATGGAAAAATAAGTATCTCGATAGGAGCATTTCCAACATTATGTCCGTATTTAATGCCAAAAATACTACCTGCTATCAAGAAAGATTTCCCTAATCTGAGTATATCCATAATCGAAGAAAAAACTGATACTCTTGTAAGTATGCTTGATCAAGGTAAGATCGACTTTGCTCTTTTGGCGACTCCTACCGATAACTATCAGTTTAAAAGAAAAAAAGTCTTTAATGATAAATTCTACGTAGCTGTAGCAAAGACTAATCCCATAGCAAAAAGCAAAAAAATTTGCATAACTGAAATAGTTAAGCAAAATCTTATGCTATTAGATGAAGGACATTGTCTGAGAGATCAAACTTTAAAACTCTGCTCATTAAAAGATTTTAATAATAATGATTTCAAAGGTAGTAGCTTAGAAACATTAAGACAAATGGTATCCATTGATGAGGGCATTACACTAATTCCCGAAACAGCACGCATAAAAACTGAAAATGTTAAATATATTGATATTGATAATAGAGATTTTTACAGAGAGATTGATTTAGTTATGCGTAAAAGCTCTATCTATGAGGACTTATTTACCAAGATTAGTGAGATAATTTCAAAAAACTATAAATAGATTATTTAGCATTAGTACTTTCAAATATCTTATCTGCTGATTTGGCTACAAAACCTTGATATAACTTACCACTTTGATCAGGATAGCGTTTTGCAAACTCATAGTAACAACAAGGAATTTCTTTCCACCCCTCTATAAATTTAACTTCAGAGTTGCCTGAGATTGTACTTGATTGTTCTAAATAATCTGCTGGTGTTCCTTTGATTTCTCCACCTGAGCTATTCAATACAAAGCCATTCAATTTTAGAAAATCATTAACTTCAGAAACTTCGCTAAATTTTTTCAAATCGTTGATAAAGACAGTAAAATGATTCGCTCTAAAACCAAAAGCATAAAACCAAGCGGCATATTCAGACTCTTCGAGAAGCTTTTGATAAGTTTTGTAACTTATAAAGCTCCAACTTGCACCTGATGTTAACAAAGCCTCAGGATTCTTCAGTAAACTATTAGGTATACCTTCTACACAAGCTTCCATCGTTTTTTGTAAGAATGGGCTAAATTCACTAACTAGAAGCTTACTAATAAACACTTTAGGCTGATTATGATCACTATGTTCAAGATGAATAGCCTTTAATCGCTTGACGTCAAAGTCATAATGTCCACATACCTTATAGCCAATATCTATAAAGGGCTTTGATAGCACATTTATATCTATTTTTGGATTATCTAACGTTCTTAATGCTATATGATCATTGACAGGCTTTTCACCCTCAGCCACAAAAGAATCATAAACTTGCTTAACATGTGGATTAGTTTCAATATACTGATCCCAAAGTTTATCTAAAATCTTAAAACTCATAAACTAATCCTCCAGATTAAATTTGATTCCTTGAGCTAATGGTAAATCTTTACCATAATTGATTGTGCTAGTCTGACGTCGCATATATGCTTTCCACGCATCTGAACCAGCTTCACGACCGCCACCAGTATGCTTTTCACCTCCAAACGCGCCTCCAATTTCAGCACCTGATGTACCAATATTCACATTCGCAATACCACAATCACTGCCTGAACTAGATAAAAACTTCTCTGCATTTTGGATATTATCAGTAAATATAGAGCTTGATAAACCATATCTAACACTATTGTTGAATTTGATTGCTTCATCAATATCTTTGAATGGCATTATGTATAAAATAGGACAGAAATTCTCTTCTGCCACTATTGGCATATTAGCATTTGCTTCAATTATTGTTGGCTCAACAAAGAAACCAGCTTTTGCAATTTTTTTACCACCAGTTAAAATTTTACCGCCTTCTATTGTAGCTTGATCTACAGTTTTTAAGAAATTATCAACTGATGCTTGATCTATAAGAGGTCCCATAAGATTTTTTTGATCTAACGGATCTCCAACTGTAACTTGTTTGTAAGCATTGACCATTTTATCTTTGACCAAATCATAGATTGATTCATGTACAAATAGTCTTCTTAGAGAAGTACATCTCTGCCCTGCTGTACCAACTGCTCCAAAAACAGCTGCTGGTATTGCTAATTTTAGGTTAGCTGATTCATCAATAATTGTAGCATTATTACCGCCTAACTCTAGAATTGACTTACCAAATCTTTTTGCTACTTGTTGTCCTACATCTTGACCAACTTTTGTAGAACCTGTGAAAGATACTAAATTTACCCTTTCATCATTAACTAATGCCTTTGAAACCTCAATCTCTTTAGAAATTATTGTATAAAAAATTTCAGGATAACCATGCTCTTGAATTACTTTTTGACATATATTGTGTACAGCAATTGAACATAGCGGTGTCTTTTCGGACGGTTTCCACACCACAGTATTACCACAAATGACAGCTATAAAAGCATTCCAAGACCACACAGCTACTGGAAAGTTAAATGCAGAAATAACTCCAACTACTCCTAATGGATGCCATTGCTCATACATTCTATGATCGTGACGCTCAGAATTCATCATCACACCGTATAACATACGTGATTGTCCTACAGCAAAATCTGCCATATCAATCATCTCTTGAACTTCGCCATCACCTTCTTGCTTAGATTTACCCATCTCAAGAGATACCAAGCTTCCTAGATGATCTTTATTTTTACGGAGCTCTTCGCCAATAAGTCTAACTAACTCTCCTCTTTTAGGTGCTGGAACTTGACGCCATTGTTTAGCAACCTCCGCAGCCTTTGTAATAGCATATTGCATATCATCTAGACTTTGATTTTTAACTTTAGCCAAAAGCTCACCATTTGCTGGACTTAAAGTTTCTATAACATTTTTATTATCATCAGTTATATATGCTTCTAAACCTAAATTTAATTCTTGTAAAATACTCATTATGTCCCCCTAAATTAATCTGCTTGTATCAAAAGTCCTGAATTTCTATAGTACTTTCCGAATCTATTATCATAAAACTCTTGTAAACATATAGATTCTTGGTTTATAAATCCTGTAGGGTTATCTTTAGAGCTAAGCAATAGATCTATACTTACACACAAGCTTGTTGCAGTAGTTAATTGTAATGCTGAGAAATATTTACCAAACATACGTTTTGAAGGATATTTTTGTGCAAAATGACGCTCTGCTTTTAGACCTTTTCGGATACCATCTACTGATACATAGATAAGAACTACATCTTGATTAATTCTTGGAATCGCTCTTTCCATGATTTTAACCATAGTATCCAAATCTTCGCCTAGCTTCATATCTTGCATTAAGAATTTCATCTTATCACAATGCCCTGGATGACGGATACTTTTGTAGTTTATATTTTTAACCTTACCTGCATAAGTCTCGATCATCGAGCCAATACCACCAGAGGTATTAAAAGCCTCATAGGTAAGCCCATCTATTTTAATCTCTTCAACATCAGCTAATGGAGCTAGAGTTCTTTTTTTACCATCAACGACTCCTTCGCAAGGCTTTGCATATTCATTTATTAGGCCTTCTGTAGACCAAGTCAAACCATATTGAAGTGTATTCGAAACATTTAAAGGTAAAGCTCCCACCCTCATACGTACGGTATCAATTGAGTCGAACTCTTGCATAAGATTATTAGATACAATACTTATAAATCCTGGAGCTAGGCCACATTGCGGTGCAAAGAAACTATTTTCTGCTTTATCTGCTATACTTTTGATATAGTTGGTAGCCTCTACATCTTCTGTCAAGTCAAAGTAGTTAAGCTCTAACTCGCCTGCTATCTTAGCTATATCTTTATTAAGAAAAAACGGTAAACATGAAACTATAGTTTTTATATCATTCTGCTGCACATAGTTTTTTAAGTCTGAAGAGTTTGTAGCATCTAACTCTACGTATATCAAATTATCTACATTTTTTTCCAAAACTGGTTTGTCATGAGGAATGTATCTATCAATTAAATGAACAGTATAGTCACCACTTTCAACCAGTAAGCAGCTAACCAAAGACCCGACTCTGCCGGCACCAAGTATTACGATATTTTTCATAAATACCTCAAAATTACGCCTCTTGTACTTTAATTTATATCACTTGGACTGCTATGAGTAAATATAATTCGTGCTAGATTAATTAGATTACTTTGAAATTATTTAATAGAAAATAATAAAAATACAAATGATTAGTTAATTTAAAATATAATAAGAGCAACTTTATACTACTAAAAAATAAAATAATATACTTTTTTGAATTTGCCAATATCTACAATCCACAATAAAGTAGTCTTGCCTTGTTTTACATCTATTTTTTGACGAATATTATTAACCTGAATTGTATAGTTGCCACTATCAATCTGTTGTTCGAATAGGTCAATGCTATTGGGTAATAACAACCATGATCTCATATCTGCTCGCTTCGGATCAGTATTTGATAGGTCAAATTTTAAATGACTGCCCAAAAGCCCTCCTAGAGGAAAATTTTTATCATAATCATATTTAAATGCCTCAATAACAACACTTTGTGTAACAACTCTAGAGTAACTCTCTATGAGCGATTTCATAGCATATAGTGTCGTGTCAAGTAATGTCTCTGTATAAGTATCTACTAATGCACTACCTCCCGATGAAATTACTACTCTTTTCGGCTCAAAAAAACTATATTTTGTTTTGTATACAGGAAACTCCAGTTTCTTGATTCCTATATTGCCTAAATCAAGATTAACTTGTGCAGATTTACGTATATTGACAAGGCCTTGTTCATAAAAAACCACAACTCTACCCATTCCCATAGAAAAGGGAGATATTTCACCAGCTACTGCAGATCGATACTCATTAGCTGTTTGATCAAGATATTTGTTACCAATTGTATATTTTTGAGCATTTTCAAGGTCGTTCAAAGATTCCTGATAATTTTTTGAAATAGCTGAATCCAATAAACTTTTTAGATAGTAAGCCATTGGATTACCATAAGCATTAGGAATTATTGATGAAAATTCAAGCATGGCTTTTAATGACTTAAAGTTATCTAAGCCTAATTCATCGCTAGTGATATCATTTCTATCAAGATCCTCTTTAGCAAGCTCCTTCATACCACCTGCTATTATATTTTGTTCATTTCTCCATATTTTGGCAGTCTCTAAACTATCCAGTGATTTAAGTGCTTGATTAACATCATTCGTTTTTAAATAATTTAGTGCTTGATATGTATACAAAAAGCTTATTGCATAGTCTGGAATATTATATGATGTTTTGATGTCATAATAGTTGTATGTATTTTTATTTAATAAAAACTTTTTTGCTTGCTCTAATGACTGGTCTTTATCTTTAGGGATAGATTTAATCGCTAGATCATAAAATTTTATAGAATCTAAGTAATTATCGTTAAGCTGCAGTAATCTTCCAGACTCCAAATTATTAAGGTTTTTTAACTGCTTTATATTAGCGATATTATTATTTTCATTTATTGCTTCAGATATATTATCTTCTACGAGATTTTTTCGCACTGGAGCAAATATCCATGGATAATTATAAGATGCAAATTTTATTTTTGTGACATCTTTTTTTGTGGTTGTACACGAGCTCAAAAGAACTACTGACAACGCTAATATTAATAGCTTATTGGATTTTTTCTTTTTCATCTTTGATAACACCAATGCCAAGGCTCATAAATATACCCATAATCATTATCACGCGGAAAACTCATCTTAAAACCAAACCTGTGAGCATTTTTACTTAACCACTCAAAAGCTAATGTATTTTCAAAAGATTCTGTTAAAACTTCTTTTTCATCTCCAGTAGTCAAATCTATAGCTCTACCTGTATGATGCTCACTCTCTCCAGGCAGAGCATTTACTCGCATAATTTGTTCAAGTGTTTGACCACTAGCTAGTTTTCTATCTATAATTTTTTGCTGATAATCATAACTTCTAAAACCAGAAACTATATACAAAAGAATACACTCTTTTTCTGCTGCTTCTTTTAGTTCTAACCAAACTTGATGAGTATTCTTTTCTAAGAACAAATCTCGAGCAAAAAAATCCTTGCCAGCATAGATTAAGTCTTCCTTTTTAGCTTCGGGAAATATTATTTTTCTTACCATTTAGCTGACTCTTCCAACCTTAATAACTCACAAAGATATTTATCATGTTCAGAGGTATTAATAACTGTTTCATTAGCTGAGCGTAAATTTAATTTACCAAAATCAATATCTATATTATCTTTACTAGCATTTTTTGCAGTGTGTAAAGTAAGATTAGTTTGTCCCCCTGTCATTGCAAGATATACATCAGCCAATAACTCACTATCTAATAATGCTCCATGGAAAGTACGATGATCATTTCTAATGTAGTACCTTTTACAAAGAGCATCTAGATTATTTTTCTGAAGAGGATGTTTCTTCCTAGCAAGTTCCAAGCTGTCAACGATTTTCGCAACATGTTGTTCTAGAGTGCCATACTTATTATTTTTCAGAAGCCCAAGCTCCCAGTTTATAAATGGCACATCAAATGCAGCATTATGGATAATAACTTCGGCACCTTTAAGAAAATCAATCATCTTTTCAACATTTTCTTCAAAGAGTGGCTTATCTGCCAAAAACTCATTAGTTAGACCATGAACTGCTAAAGCTCCAGCCTCAACTTCATAATTTGGATTACAATAAAAATGTAGATTATTACCTGTAACTTTCCTATCAATGACTTCAACAGCCCCGAATTCTATAATCCTGTTACCTATTTTATAATCAAAACCCGTCGTCTCAGTATCTATAAAAACTTGCCTAGACATCAAAATTTCTCTATTTTGTTACTAAGCTTTATTATAACAGTAGATTACTATAAATATAACGTATAGTTGAGAGAAAGATAGTTCTGCCTCTCTTTAAAATTACTACTACGAGAGTAAATATTTGTATAATCTAAACCCAACCAAGAGCCATAGAAAGCATTGTATCTTACGCCAGCGCCGTATTGATAAGCAAAATTTGATTTATTTTGTAAAACTTGTGAATAATCAACATAAGGAATAAATCTTTTACCATATATTGTTGCTGTATAACTTGACTGTAATGACCAAGAAGCAACATTTTCTCCTGTACCTAAGAAATTATCATATATCAAAGCTGCACTAGGCCTTACGGAACCAAAAAAAGGTACACCAGCAATATTATTTGGGCTAACAGATGAAGAGTCATTGACTCCTCCAACACCCCTATCTGTTAAAAGAGCTTCTGCTTCAAAGTTAATATCTGAAATAGCTAGGCCATAATTCAAATCAAATGCGCCAACATTTCCACCATTTTTAGTTTGGAAACCTGATACATTTGAATACGCAGCTCCAAAAAACTGATAATCCCCTACTGTATCCATCTCGTAGACATATTTACTATTTAAAGAAAACCCCACACCACTTTTACTAGCAGCATTAGTTACACCAAAATAGCTATCAGGGTTTGCATTTAAAAGTACCGCATTTAGATGCAAATCTTGTGTATGATAAGAAAGATTTATATTCCCACCTGACTGCATAAAATATGTCCTAGTCAACGTCGAGACATAGTTCGAAACAATATCAAAGTTACCGTACATCACAGTTGAGTTTGCCACATAACCAAAAAATGGACTTTCTGAAAGGTTTCCTAGAATAAAATATAATGTATTTGGACGTACATTGAAGCCTTCATCACTGTGATCTTGATATAACGTAAACCCAACGAGTGACGTAAACCATTTAGAAATAGTTGATGCCGCATAAAAATCTACTGCATAAGAAAAAAGTCTATTTTCACCTCCTTGGGGAACTCTATTTAGTCTTTGCCAATCAATCAATGCTACTTTTGTTCCAAAGTAGATATAATTATCATCTAAAATACCTTGCTGTCTTGCTTGGAGCATAAATAGAGGATCTCCAGTATCTTCCTGAACATTCAGCATTGCATGAGTTAACGTTTCACTAACTCTAAAGCCGTTAAACCAAGAAGTTTTTATAGAATCAATATTTAGTGCTTGGTTAACTTTAGTATCAAAGGTTTTCTTAGCTAGTGCTCGTTTTTCACTATCTGTAAGAGCCTCACCTTCTTTGATTGATAAGTCTTGAATAGCTTGCTGCGCAACTTTCTCTTGCTGTGCTGTACTTAGTGGAGCTTTATTAAAGATATAATCTTGGTTAGGAAAGACTCTTCTATAAGCATTAGATTCAAGCCGACGAATATTATCAGGATCATAGCCACTTTCTACAGAACTAGCATCAGCTGAATCAGAACTTGTATCAGCACTGACAGCTACACTAAATGGGAATAATACTAAAATACTTGCTAAAGCTACTATCTTTCTAAACATGAAACTACAATTCTTTGCTATCTAAGTCCTTGTCATTTTCTTCTATTATGTCAACTATTTGTTGTTGGCTTAGTGCTTCACCTTCTTTTATTTCTATATCATCTATAGTATCAGCCACTCTTTTACTCACAGGAATTTTTTTGCCATTCTCTTCTATGTAATATGCATAACAAAAACTACATACAAACCCAAAGATAAGAAAAAAAGATAACCTTATATACTTCATTTTATATTTTTTTAACAAATTGAGATTTTAATTTCATAGCCCCAAAACCATCAACCTTACAATCTATATCATGGTCTCCAGTAACTAAACGGATATTTTTAACCTTAGTTCCAACTTTAATAACTTTTGATGAACCTTTTAATTTTAAATCTTTAATAACACTTACAGTATCACCATCAGCAAGTAGATTACCATTTGAGTCTTTGATAACCAACTGTTCATCAATAGATTCATTAATTTGCCATTCATAACCGCATTCTGGACATATTAGTAACTCACCATCTTGATAAACATATTCGGATTGACATTTAGGACATGAAGGATACTCAGACATAATAATCCCCTTTAAATTCTTTAGTGTGCATTAATATAACATTATAGTCTGCTAATTACTATCAATTATATTTAATCGCACCATATACTCAAACAATCTAATTTTATATAAATATTCTCAAATACATAGTCATAATATTATCTTGCTCTGAGAAAGTTTTTGCCCTTCCTTTAACATACGTATAGCTAAAACCAAGCCACCCATCAGCAAAAACATTATATCTAAAGCCAGTTGCCAAAGATGCTGCATAATTATCAGATGCTTGTTGGATCTGAGAGTAACTCACGAATGGTACAAAATCCTTATTCATAACATTCGCTGTATAGTCAAGCTGTGAAGACCAGCCAAAGACATTACCTCCACTAGTCAAAAAATCATTCGACTTTAAATCTGGAAAAATTGATGATGCAAAAGATTCTCTTAAATTAAAACCTCCCGAAACATCTGTCATTGAGGTTACACCTTTATCTGTAAACACAAATTCATTAACAAGCTCCAATTTGCTAATATTCATCCCCACATTAAAGTCCACAACTCCAACGTTGTCATTATAGTCATTTGTAAAGCCTGAGACATTTGAATATGCTGCTCCAACATACCAATAGTCTCCAACACTTTGTAAGTCTTGGGTATATTTCATATTTACAGAAAAACTTAACTTAGAGTTACCTTCATATGCATTAGCTACTTTCAAAAAATCATCCTTAGATGAAGCTAAGAATACAAAATTTGTCTGCAAGCCATCTTTATTATACGAAAGATTCACATTACCCCCAGATTGCATAAAATACAAACGTGTTAAGGTAGGTATAATATTAGTAGACTCATCAAAATTCCCAAAATTCACAGTTGATAGCGCAGCATATGAATAAACAGGTAATTTATTCAAATTACCTAATATAAAATATACTCCACCAGGAGTTGCTGACCACTTACCATCAATAGTATAGGTATTTAAAGAAGCAAAAACAGATGTCCAATCACCTAAAGTACTTGCTACATAATACTCTAGTGAATAGTTATTAATTGAACGTGATGATACACCATTTTGAGTATCTCGCCCCCAGGTTGGAATAAAAGAAGCCATTCCCCCCACATATAGATAGTCATCTTTTAGCAAACCGTTCTGGCGTGATAAAATGATAAACTCAGGATCTCCGGTTTCTTGCTGGGTATTAAGCATTGCTTGAGAAAGTATTACATTATTTTTTATCCCTTGATAGAATGGAGGCTTAACTTTATCAGCACGAGACAGCTTTAGAAGAGTTTTTCCAACATCAAACGTTGTCCCGGGAGCTATTGATTCTCCTTCATACTGTTCGACCGTATCTAAAGCAGAATTATCTTGAGAAGTATTAGCTTTTGATTTATCAGTATTAACTAACTTTTTTTGAGTATCTATATCTGCAACATCATTTGCCGCATAGACATCATAAGTCAGCACTAGCAAACTTATTAATATTAAAAAAATATTTTTCATCTATGAGCAAAAATCGTGATTAAATTAGAAAGTATAAGAATAAATGATAAATTATAGATCTACAACGTGATCAGATAGGTATTCAGCTACACCTTCAGGAGATGCTTTCATACCTTCATCACCTTTGTTCCAACCAGCAGGACAAACTTCACCATGTTCTTCATGGAACTGTAACGCTTCTACCATTCTAGTTATTTCATCCATATTTCTACCAAGAGGAAGATCATTAACAACCTGATGACGAACGATACCTGATTTGTCGATCAAGAAAGTACCTCTAAATGCCATACCACCTTCAGACTGAACATCATAAGCTTTAACAATTTCTTGATTAATATCTGCAACCATAGTGTACTGAACTGGTCCAATACCTCCGTCATTAATTGGAGTATTTCTCCATGCATTATGTGTAAAATGAGAATCTATTGATACACTTACAACCTCAACACCTAGCTCTTTTAGCTTAGCTGTTCTTTTGTCTAAAGCAATTAATTCAGATGGGCAAACAAATGTAAAATCTAGTGGATAGAATACCACAACAGCATATTTACCTTGGATAGCTTTAGCAAAGTCATAGCTATCAACAATTTCACCAGTTCCTAAAACAGCTGGTGTATTAAATACAGGTGCTTTTTTACCTACTAATACCATAATTCATTCCTCCATTTATACAAAGTTTTATGGTCAATATTAAAATTTAACGCTCTTAATTTTGCTTTCTAATTATACTTATGTCAACTCTATTTATCGTATATAATATTGATAACAATACTTATTAACAAAATTTAATATGCTTTTACCTGTTCACAAAAACACTAAACTTCTAATTTTTGACTGTGATGGCACAATCGCAAACAATATGAAAATACACGTTAATGCTTGGCTTAGTGTATTGAAAAATACCAAGCCAGAGGTCGAATCTATCGACTTTGATAAATATAACGGACTACCTAGTGAGTATATACTCAAAGAAGTATTCAAATTTGATGAAAGTGAAACACCCATAATCGCTGAAAAAATTAAAGAAGCTTCTTATGAACTATTAAGCCAAACTAGACCTATCCAACCTATAGTTGACTTAGTTATACACTATCATAATAAGATACCCATGATAGTAATATCTGGTGGCAAACAAGCCAATGTAATTAAGTCTTTAGATGTTCTGGGACTTACTGATTATTTTGACAGCATAATTACAGCAGATGACTCACACCCAAATAAAAGCTCACCTGATGCATTTACATTATTAGCGAATAAATACAATGTTAAACCTCGTGACTGTCATGTGTTTGAAGATGGTGTACCAGGTCTTATTAGTGCTCTAAAGGCTGGGATGACAGTAACTGATGTTAGAAATATTAACTTAGATATATAATTAATTAGAGTAAAATCACATGATAAAAAAAAGCTCACTATTAGGACTACTACTGTTATCTTCTTTGGGGTACACAGAAGTAGTAAATACGGCAACATGGACAACTAAAGATATCGAAAACGATTTCAAAACAAAATATTTCTGTAATAAGAATCTATCAAAAGAGGATTGTGATAAAAATTTTAAGAACATAAAAGATTATGGCATAGATGTCGGCTCTCTTGGTAATAAAAATATAAAATACATCCAACTTGATAAAATATCATATACTACAACCAATTCTTTCCCAGCTACAGGAAAAATAACATCTCATGTATCTGGACTTGTAATGCTTCCTAACACCAATCATCCAAAGGGAGTAGTCTTATACTATCACCCTACTGTATTTGATAATGCTGGAGTTCCTTCTAATCTAGATAAAAAAAATAAGACTAGCTTGTATCTAAATACTGTTTACGCTGGAGTATATGCCGCTAATGGATATATCGTTGTTGCTCCTGACTATATTGGTCAAGGAGATGACTATAAAAACTATCACCCCTATGTTTTATATCCGAAACAAACCATAAATACAGCTGTTGATTTATTGAATAATGCTAGTAGTGATATCCGCAAAAAATATGATCTGAAAGATAACTCAACACTAAATCTATTTTCAGTTGGTTATTCTGAAGGTGGAGCATATTCTATATGGACAGCCAAATGTTTAGGATGGCATGGTGACTGTGAAGGGGTAGATAAGTTAGATACACTATATAGATATAGAGCTGCTGCTGGATTAAGTGGAGCTTATGATGTAAGTAATACCACTCTAGACTTTATGACTGATAACAATGACTCTAGTAAGTATTTTTTACACAGTAAACTTATCACATCGATGCTAAAACCTGGTTTAATGGCAAACACTTTTATGAGTTATCTAAATTATAGCAATGTATCTAAAACTATAAGCACAAATGACATTGATAAAGGTTTCTTTGAAATGAAGTGTTCAACATTCTCACAAGAAAAGTGTAATCTTGAAAACAAACACTATAACTTCGATTCTTTATTTTTGCAGCAGCATTTACCGAATACACAATTTGCTGGAGCAATATTTAATAGTGCATTATACAAGAAGTTTCCTAATCAAGAATCTGCTTCTCATTACGCTATACCTACTGGTAACAACTCAATGTATGACTTATTTAATGAAAAAATATTTACCAATAAAGAACTTATTGAGACAATGAAAGCTGCAGATATTGTTAATTTTGGTAAAAAAACCAGAACTCCTTTGTATCTATTTGCACTCAAAGAGGACTCTGTAGTAACTCGACTTAATTATGATAAATTTATGCAAAATGCCAATGCTATAGTTGATGGTTTTATTTTGGATAATAACAAAATTGTTACAAGCACTACTGATTGGTTACCGGTACAGCTTGATATTAATGAAATTGACCATGTAACTGGTGAAACCTATGCTAATCTATTTGCATATAAATACATTGATGATATAAATAAGGTATACATATAAAACTATGATTGATGCTATTACACAGAGGACCGGTATTTTAGTCGATGAAACTGGTATTAATAAACTTGAGAATACTAACATCTTTGTAGCTGGATGTGGCGGAGTAGGCTCTTATGTGATAGAGGCTCTTGCCAGAGCAGGTATTGGCAAGCTTACTATAGTTGATATGGACGTAGTAGATCCATCAAATATTAACCGACAGCTAATCGCTCTTCATAGTACTATTGGAAAATCAAAAGTTGATATTATGAAAGAGCGCATCGCAGATATAAACCCAGAATGTAAGGTTAATGCTTTAAAGACTTTTATAAACCCAGAAAATACTCTTGAGCTACTTAGCAATGAAAAATATGACTATGTAATTGATGCTATTGATACACTTAATGCTAAAGTAAACCTCATTAAGGTAGCTCATCAAGACTTAGGTATAAAAACAATATCAAGTATGGGTGCCGGTGGAAAAACAGACCCAACGCAGATAAAAGTAGCAGATATATACAAAACTGATGTATGTGCTCTAGCAAGGGCGATGAGAACAAGATTAAAAAAATTACATGTTGCAAAGGGAGTCAAAGCTATCTTTTCAACACAAAAAGGTATAGACCCTCTCCCACCTAATGCTCCTGAGCCAAATCAAGATGGCAGATCTAGAGCTACAAATGGAACTCTTAGCTATATGCCTTCGCTATTTGGTCTTACGATAGCAGGTATTGTTATCAAAGAAATTGTTGGAAATCATTTTAATCAATAAAATATTTTAAACCCTAGAAATATACTCTCATATCATTTACCCTTAATGATTAATATAACTAAAAAGTCATTTAGAAAATGCCAAAAAAGTTTAGACTTAGATATGTATTACTTGTTGTAATTATTGTAGCAGCTGCCGTTTTTTTCTCGAGTAACTCCTCAGATGTACAAGTTGATGCAAATATGGGAGCTTGTGAAATATTAGATCAAAACCCTAACTGGAAATTATCACTAAAAAAAGCTCAAGATAAATATAATCTATCCCCAGCTTTTGCAATGGGTCTGATATACCAAGAATCTCGTTTCGATGCCGAAGCTAAAAGCAGTTACTCAACTGCTTATGGATATGCTCAAGCTATAAACAGTACATGGAAACACTTCCAAGAAGAAGTTAAGCAAAATGCTAAAAGAAATAATTTTGATGATAGTGTACAGTTTATAGGCTGGTATATGGCACAACTTTCAAAATCTCTAAAACTTAAAATGAGTGATAGCGAAAATCTATATATGGCATATATGCTTGGAGCAACTGGATATAAGCGCTACAAAGCTGGCACATTCAAAAATAAGGCTAAAATCGAAGAAGATAAAAATATAGCAAATAAAGTTAAAGCTTATACTAATTTATATAAGTCACAGTTGAAAGACTGTAAAATTTAGAATCTATACGCCAGTGTAGTCATTACTTTTGACTGAAGCTTCATTATAGCTTTTACAGGTTTAGGTAACTTTTTGCCTCCAGCTTTCTCTGCTTCAATTGCATGCTCAGATTCATCAAGGTACATTTGTTTAAGTATCTCACGTGAGCGATTATCATTAACTGGTAAGTTTTTTAAATGTGAATCCAGGTGTTTCATAACTTGTTTTTCTGTCTCCACAACAAAACCATAACTTAGACTATCACTAATAGAGCCAGCGGTAGCTCCTATACTAAAAGATGCCCAGTACCAAAATGGATTTAGTAAACTAGGCTTTGCCTCTAACTCATCTAGTCGCTCCGCACACCAAGCTAAATGGTCATACTCTTCGTCAGCTGCGTGATATAAGTGCTCTTTTGTTTCAACTGATTTTGCTACAGATGCTTGCCCTCTATAAAGTCCTTGAGCACAAATTTCTCCAGTATAATCAACTCGCATCAGTCCAGCTGCGTGTTTTTTATCCTCGTCAGATAACTTACCATCTCTTATATCACCAGCTGGAGACTTTCTATTGGGATTAAGAGGATGCTTTGTAAATCTTGCATAACTATCAATTTCTTCAACAATTCGATCTAAAAAAGATAATTTTCTCATAACTGAAGTCCTTTCTTAAATAAAACCAAATATCGCATTAGCTGCGACAATCGCAAACAACAGATTGAGTATCAAGAACACCCAACCCACCGTATAACCTTCTCTAATTGAAAATACAGCATAAATAGCCAGAACTATACCACATACAATCATAGGTTCATTTCTACTCAATAGTATACCAAAACATAACGCTACAAGCCCTATAAAAGCACAAACTCTAGCTATATTTATTTTATACTTACTAAAATAAGTAATTGAGAATATAATTGCCAATACTATGAATACTAGTAAATTATATATCTGAGAAAAACTAAAAAAAACCATAGTGGCACTAACAAATGCAATACCTTGCAAACCACTAAAAAACGGCTCTTTTTGGATCACAGCTGATAAGAATAAGAAAAAAGTTGCAAAAAAAACTATAAGATTTTTCTGAGCAACATCTGTTTCAACTAAACCAAACATAAATATTATTAGACCTACAATTCCCACTAGTAAGCCTACATTACTCATAATTTTTTTTAACATATAAAAAGACAAATCAGTTTAATTGAAAACTATTATAATTATAAACTATAATCGTTACAAAAGTTTTCATTGAATAACAGCTAAACTATTAGTTATAATTATGAAATATCTATTTTGATTCATTTTTTAGCATAATTAAGGAGATTTTAATGGCTAGAAAGAAAATAGCGCTTATTGGTGCTGGTAATATTGGTGGAACACTTGCTCATTTATCACTAATCAAGCAGCTAGGTGATGTGGTTCTTTTTGATATAGCTCCAGGCATGCCTCAGGGTAAAGCTCTAGACTTATTACAAACTTGCCCTATTGAAGGAGTTGATTTCAAAGTTAGAGGTACAAATGATTATAAAGATCTAGAACACTCTGATGTGGTAATAGTCACAGCTGGTGTACCAAGAAAGCCTGGTATGTCTCGTGATGATTTACTTGGCATCAACATTAAAGTAATGCAAGCTGTAGGCGAAGGTATCAAGCACAACTGCCCAGATGCATTTGTTATATGTATCACGAATCCTCTTGATATCATGGTAAATATGCTACAAAAGTTCTCTGGTGTACCTGATAATAAGATTGTTGGTATGGCTGGTGTACTTGATTCTGCAAGATTTAGAACTTTCTTAGCAGATGAGCTTAATGTCTCTGTACAGCAAGTTCAGGCTTATGTAATGGGGGGACATGGTGATACTATGGTACCTCTTACAAAAATGTCTAATGTTGCGGGCGTATCTCTAGAGCAACTAGTCAAAGAAGGCAAAATTAGCCAAGAAAGATTAGATTCTATAGTAGCTAGAACTAGAAGTGGTGGTGGTGAGATTGTAGCTTTACTTAAAACAGGTTCTGCTTACTATGCTCCAGCTGCTGCAGGTATACAAATGGCAGAAAGCTATCTAAGAGATAAGAAGATGGTACTCCCATGTGCTGCAAAAGTAAAAGCTGGTATGTATGGTGTTGACGAAGATCTATTCGTAGGTGTTCCAACAGAAATCTCTGCTAATGGCGTAAGGCCTATTGAAGTTGAAATTTCTGATAAAGAAAGAGAGCAACTTCAAGTATCAATTAATGCAGTTAAAGAGCTTAATATTGCCGCTGCTGAAATTTTATCAAAATAATTTTCTAGCATGTCTAGACAGTAACCATTGTACTGTCTACATCTCAAAAGTGATTCATCAAAGTCAAGTGTAATATTTGACTTTTTGGTATTCTAAAATCAAAAAAAATTGATAAAATTTCTTTAGTTAAAAAATCAATTATACTAAATTAGTATAGATTTGTTACTAATATAATATTTTTGAAATTACTTTAAATTTAAATAGGGTTTTTGTTTATTATGTCTAATGAAAAATACCTTGGCATCCATATAGATATATCTAAGGATCATGAGCTATCAGAACAAGCACAACAATTGCTTACTAATTACTATTGTCTAGAGAATGAACCCTCTCCACAATATGCTTTTGCAAGAGCTTCTGTTGCATACTCTTTTGGCGATATGAACCTTGCGCAACGCATATATGATGCTGCATCTAAAGGTTGGTTTATGTTTGCATCTCCGGTGCTTTCAAATGCCCCTCTTCCAGGTGCAAAAGTTAAATCATTGCCAATAAGTTGCTTTTTATCTTATGTTCCAGATTCATTAGAAGGCCTTATAGAACACTCATCTGAGCTTAGATGGCTGTCAGTAAAAGGTGGTGGTGTCGGTGGACACTGGTCAAATGTAAGAGCTGTTTCAAATAAAGCTCCGGGACCGATACCGTTTATGCACACAGTTGATGCAGATATGGTTGCTTATAGACAAGGTAAAACTCGCAAAGGCTCTTATGCTGCTTATATGGATGTTTCTCATCCAGATATAGTTGAATTCTTGGGTATACGTGTACCAACAGGTGATGTGAACAGAAAGTGCTTAAATCTACACCATGCAGTTAATTTAACTGATGACTTTATGCAAGCAGTTGCTGACGATGCAGATTGGAAACTTGTAGACCCTGATGACAAAACTGTTAGAGATATAGTCAAAGCTCGTAAAATATGGGAAACAATTCTAGAGACTCGCTATCGTACTGGTGAACCTTATTTAAACTTTATCGATACTGCGAATAGAGCGTTACCAAAATCACAAAAAGAGCTTGGTTTAACAATTAAAGGCTCTAACCTATGTAATGAGATTCATTTAGTAACTGATGAAAAGCGTACAGCAGTTTGTTGTCTTTCTTCAGTAAATTTAGAAAAGTATGATGAATGGAAAGATACATCTCTAATTAAAGATTTAATTAGATTTTTAGACAATGTTTTACAGTTTTTCATAGATCATGCTGGAGATGAAATTTCTAAAGCTAGATATAGTGCTTCTCGTGAAAGAAGTCTTGGCTTGGGTGCTATGGGCTTTCACTCATATTTACAGAAGCATAATGTTCCATTTGAATCTCAAAAAGCCAAAGAAATTAATGAAGAGATATTTAAGCGTATAAAAGAGCAAGCTGTAGAAGAGACTCTAATATTAGGATCTGAAAAAGGTGAAGCTCCTGATATGGCTGGTACTGGTCGTAGAAATGCTCACTTATTAGCAATAGCACCTAATGCCAATAGTTCTCTTATATTAAACACTTCGCCAAGTATCGAGCCTTGGAAAGCAAATGCTTTTACCTCAAGAACTAGGGTTGGTTCACATTTAACTAAGAATAAATACTTAGAAAGAGAGTTAGAAAAGGTTGGTAAAAATACTGAGGAAGTTTGGTCAGATATTATTACTAATGGAGGCTCTGTTCAACAGCTAGAATTCTTGAGTGATGATATTAAAGCTGTATTTAAAACAGCAATAGAAATGGATCAAGATTGGGTTGTATATTTAGGTGGACAACGTCAAAACCATCTATGCCAAGGTCAATCTCTTAATATATTTTTTCCAGCTGGAGCTTCTCGTGGTTATCTCCATAAAGTTCACTTCAATGCTTGGAAATATGGTTGTAAAGGATTATATTACTTAAGAACAGAGACTTCTAATAGAGCCGAAAATATTTCTAAGAAGGTTGAAAAAAATAGGCTTGTAGAATTCTCAGAGTTAAAACAATCTGAGAATGAATGTATCGCTTGTGAGGGCTAAAATATGAAAGTAAAAATATATACTAGAAATGGCTGTCCATTTTGCGTATGGGCGAAACAATGGTTTGATGAGAATGAAATATTCTTTGAAGAAACCATAATGGATGATCACTCTCAACGTCTTAGATTTTACGAAGAAATGAATCAAAGTGGTAAAGTTGCTTTCCCGATTTCAACTGTACCACAAATATTCATTGATGATGAGCATGTTGGTGGCTTTACAGATCTTAAAGCCAATGAGAAAGAAATCTTAGCTAAGAAATAGGTAATAATAGTGGAAGTAAAAATATATACAAAAACGAACTGTCCTTTTTGTGACCTCGCTAAAAGCTGGTTTGGTGCAAATGATATTCCTTTTACACAAATTACTCTTGACGATGATGAAAAAAGACTAAATTTCTATGCAGAAGTAAATAAGAATATCCTACTCGTTGAGGAACATGTTAAATCAGTACCACAAATATTCGTCAACGATGTACATATTGGTGGCTACGACAATTTAATGGCTAGAGCTGGTGAAGTTATTGCTCGTGTCAAAGGTTCTTCTCTAACAACTTTTTCTAAGACATACAAGCCATTTAGCTATCCTTGGGCTGTTGACCTAACTGTCAAACATGAAAAAGCTCACTGGATAGAAGACGAAATAGATTTATCAGAAGATGTAACTGACTGGAAAAATGGTAAAATTACTAAAGTTGAAAAAGAATATATTACTAATATTCTAAGGTTATTTACTCAATCGGATGTAGCTGTTGGTCAAAACTATTATGATCAATTTATTCCGGCTTTTAAGAATAATGAGGTCAGAAATATGCTTGGCTCATTTGCTGCACGTGAAGGTATTCATCAAAGAGCATACGCCCTTTTGAATGACACTCTTGGCCTTCCAGATTCTGAGTATCATGCTTTCTTAGAATATAAAGCAATGACCGATAAAATCGATTTTATGATGGATGCGGATCCTAGTACTCGTCGTGGTTTAGGACTTTGTCTTGCTAAGACAGTATTTAATGAAGGTGTAGCCTTATTTGCATCATTTGCAATGTTACTTAACTTCCAACGCTTCGGTAAAATGAAAGGTATGGGTAAAGTTGTTGAGTGGTCAATCCGTGACGAATCAATGCACGTCGAAGGTAACGCCGCATTATTTAGAATGTACTGCCAAGAAAATCCTTATATAGTTGATAATCAATTCAAAAAAGAAATATATCTAATGGCTAGCAAAGCTGTTGAACTTGAAGATAAATTTATTGATTTAGCTTATGAGATTGGTACTATCGAAGGTCTAAAAGCTGATGAAGTAAAAGAGTATATTCGTCACATTACAGATAGACGTTTAAATCAACTTGGTTTAAATGAAATATATAGTATTGATAAAAATCCTCTTACTTGGTTAGAGTGGATCTTAAATGGTGCTGATCATACCAACTTCTTTGAGAACCGAGTAACAGAATATGAGGTTGCAGGTCTAACAGGTAACTGGGATGAAGCTTATCAGCACTAATTCTACTTTTTATTAATTTTTCTTATAATTAGTTTCTTTTATATCCCTTACAAAAATTTTAAATATCTATTTCGTATAAAGCTATGTTTTAATATTCATAGGTAGTATAGATAAATATTAAAAATGGATTTTCAAAATTTAGAAAATATTATTAACCATGATATTTCACATGGCTTCTCAGGAGTAGCTGTGAATGTGGTTTTTCATAACAAACCTATTTATAAAAATAATTTTGGTTACGCATATAGATATAATCAAGAAGGAAATCTTGTCAGCAACCCACAATCTTTAAGAGATAATATGCTTTTTGATATAGCTTCTCTGACAAAAATTTTTGCAACCACTTATGCAGTCATGTACTTATATGAGCGAAAAAAAATCAAACTAGATGATAAGATAACAAAATACATTCCAGAATTTAAATTTGAGAATACCTCTTATATCCCAACTATTCGAGATTTATTAAATCATGCTACTGGTGTAGCTCCATTTTTTGATTTTTATAATAATCATATTGCAGACTCTCTATATAGCCAAGACAGAGAAACTACTATCAGATTCTTAAAAACAAAGATGTCTGTCATTGAACCAGCACAAAAGTATTGCATCTACTCAGATATAGGTATGAAAATATTAGGATGTTTAATTGAGACTATAACTAATCAAAGAATGGATGATTTCCTAGAAAAAAATATCTATTCGAAAGCTGGTGCTCAAAATACCTGTTTTAATCCTTTGGAAAAAGGCTATTTACCAAATCAAATAGTAGCAACTCAAATTGACGGCCATGCTAATTGTGGTACAACTAATTTTAATAATATAAAAACTGATACTCTTCGAGGCTTAGTTCACGATGAAAAAGCACTCTACTCAATGAGCGGTATTGCTGGTCATGCAGGATTATTTTCTACTATTGACGACATTACCAAACTAGCAGGCTTGTTATATCAAGAAAATACATTTTTTACTCAAGGCACCATAAAAGAATTTAGTCAACCATCTAACATTAACCCTTCTTTTGGATTAGGGTTTTGGACAGCAAATGGACGCAAGAACAGACCTTTTTTTGGTAAAAAATGTAGTGATCAAACTATAGGACATACTGGATTTACAGGTCAATGCTTTATTTCTGATTCTCAAAATAAGATTACCATTATAATTATGTCGAACAGTGTGCATAGTCCTATTATCTATCCTAGAATTTTTGAAGGCAAAACTTATAGAACAGGCATGTATGGACAATTAATAGACTCGATATATACGGAGTTAGGTTTATGAATTTAAATTTTAGATACAGTTTTAAGTTTATTCTTCCTGTATATATCATCTCAGCTATCATTGGTGGCTATGCCTTAGCAATTGTTGGAGGCATTGGTAAAGATATTCAATATAACTTCGACCTGGATAATCACCAGTTATCTATTTTATTAGGCTTAGTATTCCTAGGTGGTATTTTAGCAAAAGTTGTTTGGCTAGCTACAGATCGAATTGGTCGAAGAGCAATGATAATTTCTTTTGCAATAATGTATATTATAGGAACTTATCTTTTTGTAATATCTAATAGCTATAATACTCTAATAGTAGCCAGATTTATTCAAGGAGCTGCTATTTTACTTTGTACTTATGCATTTCCTATATATATTACAGAAATATCTCCAGCTAATAGAAGAGGTATGTATGTAACTTTATTTCAACTATTCTGGACAGCTGGAATGTGTTTATCAGGAGTTATAATATTTTTCTTTTATAATACTCTTAGCTGGTATCAATATTTATACATTACAATATTTCTTGTAATAGCTTTGCTCGGCTTGATTTGCATATTACCCCCGAGCCCTACTTGGCTTGTACTAAGAAAGAGGTATGATGATGCATATATAGTCATAAGTAAAACTCAACCCACTTTGACAAAGCAGGAAATACAAAAGCATATCGAAGAAGTTAGAGTTAGCCTCAGAGAACACAAGCCTAAGACTTTTTTACAAAAAATTTTAATTGGAAAAGATATTCGGCCTGTTTTATTAGTAACAACAATCTTAATATTAAATCAATTGACTGGTATTAATTTTATTATTTTTTCTTCAGAGCTAATTCTTTCACCATTAACAAATAACATTTATATAACTCATATAGCAAACTCTCTAATTTTAGTTGTTAACTTTGGAGTCACCATATTAACCATCTTTTATATAGATAAGTGGGGAAGAAAAAAAGTTATCTTTACAGGACTAACAATTGCATTAATAAGCATGATACTGCTAGTAGTATTATATAGCCTACCTACTTTTGACTATAATTACATACTAGTAATTTTGTTCTTAATAACATGTATTGCCGGATTAGCATTTGGTCCTTCTGGAGTCATCGTAACCCTTATAAATGAACTATTACCGAATAGAGTAAGAATTATTGGTATCTTCATAGCGGATGTAGTTTCAATGTTATTTGCATTCTTCTTTATTGGATATTTTTTACAAATAGGCGAGAGATACGGCTTTAATATTATGTTTGGAATTATTTTTATAAGTTCATTTGTATATTTATTGATTGTTAAAAAACTTATTCCAGAAACTGCTGGCAAAACATTAGAAGAAATAGAAAATGATTTTCAATAAATCCTAAGCTAATTATTAATTTTACATTTACATTTGATTATTTTTTGATAATATAATATAAATTTTAATTTATGAAATAATTATACAATGCCAAAAAGAAAAGTTATAAGTTTTTTTACTTTATTTATTTTTTGTTTATCTTATATATATGCTAACGTTGATCAATATCAGCAAAAAATGGTATATTTCGGCTATGGATCTCTGATTAAAAACTCTGATGGACTACATATAGGACCTTGGCAGGCTAATGGTCCTGATATGGCCGTAGATTTTTTGAGAGTTAGTGGATTATATTTTGCTCCTCCTACATCTAGTTCTGCATGTATTAAGCAAGAAGATGGGACTTGTAAAAAAATGACTGTTCCTCTTCCGGCTGCAATGTGCTTAAGTGTGAATGATAAGGATGGTAAAAGTACAGGCTATCTTTTAGCAAATCAAGTTAGACTAGCGGTTACATTTATCCCACAAGGTTTAATAACTCTCGATGCAAAAAGGACTGCTATGCATTATGCAGTTGTTGACAACGATATTAACTTCGACCAAGCAAGAGAAGAATTAGCAAAGAGAGAAGGGACTTCAACAATTGAAAATATAGCTTACATAAAGAGAGAAAATCAAGACTATAATAAATTTGAACTCTCGACAAAAGCAAAATCCTTGAATGAACAAGATATTAACGAAATAAAAAATTGGATGGATAATCAAGGAGTAGATGTTGTATTCTTTGCCTATTTTGATGCAAACTTCACAGAGCAGATGCAAGCATTATCAAATGCTTTAATTGATAAAATAGATGTATCTGAATGGAACTCAGAAAATGTTCATGGGTTTTATGACATGCTTAGATACTACAACTGGGGAGCTTTAGGAACTGCAAATAACTATATTGTTACTACTCCTGAAAATACCCAACACGCTAGTAAATTCTGGATTAACTCTCAGAATAACTTACTAACATATACAAAAGACTTGCTTAACAGTGGCATAAATCCCAAGGAATTTAGTCATTGGCATATCGACTGTAGTCAGTTTATCGCCAATGATCTTTAAAGTTCTTTGATCAATTAAATTCTAATGAATAAGTAGCTATTGTATTTAAAGCTTCATTATTAATTTTTCATTTCTTTTAAACTTTCTAACTCTTGTAAGGCTTCAAACCATTCTAATTCAGTTTGTTCTATTTTTTCTTTTAACTGAGAATGCTCAAGTAAAGTTTGCTGAAGTTTTTGCTTATCATCATATAAATCCTGATTTTGGAGAGCATCTTGCATTTGTTGATCTTGCTGTTGTAATTTTTCTAACGCCCTTTCAAGTTTTTTGACTTTATCCTGAAGTGGCTTAAGTTGCTTTCTTTTATCTGCAGATAATTTTCTATCTTGCTTTTTAGTATCATCACTAGATTCTGGTGACTTACTTGATATATTATTCTCAGTCTTTTTAACTTCAAGAATATACTTATAATAATCTTTCATATCCCCATCAAAAGGCTTAACCTGCCCTTCACCAACAAGCATATACTCATCAACTGTTGATTCTAATAAAAATCTATCATGCGAAACTAATATTATAGCTCCTTGGAAACTCTGTAATGCTACAGTTAAAGCCTCTCGAACGCCAATATCTAAGTGGTTTGTTGGTTCATCTAGTAATAAAAAGTTAGGCTCTTGATATACAATCATTGCTAGAGCTAATCTAGCCTTCTCACCACCAGAAAAGGTTCCTGCCTTTGCCAAAGCCTTATCGCCCACAAAGTTAAAACTACCTAAAAAAGTTCTAAGCTTTTCTTGAGTTGCTTGTGAGTCTAAGCGTTGCATATGTAATAATGGCGAGGCTTCAGAATCGAGCATATCTAATGAGTGTTGCGAGAAGTACCCTACTCTAAGATTTGGATGCTTTTCAATCTTACCTGATAAAATATCAATCTCACCAATTAGAGATTTAATCAAAGTTGACTTACCAGCTCCATTTAAACCCAATAGACCTATACGCATCTCATTATAGATATTTAGTTTTACATTATTTAAGATCTTCTTATCACCATAGCCAAGATCAGCATTTTGTAGACTAACTAAAGTTCCACCTAAATGCTCTTTAACTTGTTTAAATTCAAAGCCAAATTCAGAATCTGACTTAACAGCTTCTATTCGCTGTATTTTTTCTAACATTTTGACACGACTTTGTGCTTGTTTTGCTTTTGATGCTTTAGCTTTAAATCTATCAACAAAACTCTGTAAATGAGCTATATGCTTTTGTTGTTTCTCAAACTGCTTTTGTTGTAGTACTTTTTGCTCATAAGACTGCTTTTCATAAGATGAATAGTTACCAGCATAAGTATCTATATTCTTATTATCGATATGAAATATTTGCTTGACAACATTATCTAGAAAGATTCTATCATGTGAAATAAGTAGTAAAGAACCTTTATATTCCTGTAGATACTCTTCTAACCATAATACAGCATCTAAATCTAAATGGTTAGTTGGTTCATCGAGTAGTAAAATATCTGACTCTTGTAGCAGTGCTTGAGCAAGATTTAAACGTATCTGCCAACCACCTGAGAGCTCTTTTACCTTTTGTTGCAAATGACTAATACTAAAACCTAAACCTGAGAGCAATTTACCAGCTTGAGACTCTATTGCATAACCTCCTAAAGATTCATATTCTTCATGATATTTTGAGTAATCTACAAAGTTCTCAGACTCTAAAGATTTTTGCATTTGGATCTTCAATTGTTTTAAAGATTCTATACCATTGACTACATAATCTATCACTTTAGCTTCGAAATCATTAACCTCTTGCTTAACAGTAACTATACGGGTATTTTTAGCAATCTCAATATCGCCCTTATCTGGTGTTAAATTGCCTTGTACAAGGTTAAAAAGTGTCGTTTTACCTGTACCATTTTTGCCCACAAGGCCTATTTTTTGATTAGGAAAAATTGAAAAGTTAATACTATCAAAAAGTTCTTTTATCTCTACTTGATAAGATACATTTTTAAAGAAAATCATTTGTTTTAATATAAGTATTTCATTAGCTAAATTATATACGTTGAGTATTTATATAAAAGTGATTTTCAAATATAAGCTACTGATTTAGCTTATTTAGTAATGATAGATACACAAAGCAAACAATATAAGCAACTACAGTACCCCAATTAATACCCATAATTGGATATAACCAATATATCAATAAGTCATAGATTAATAATATAGAAACTCCATAAGAGAAATGTTTTAACACACCTGGAAATAGCTGATCTTTGTATGTAAATATCAAAACTGTAGTCACGGACGTTAGCATAACTGGAAATGATGAAAAAATACCGGCCCACTCATGACCCACTATACGAGACACTCCAGTAATCACTAAGACTAATGAAGCAACTAAAATAATCCTAAATGTAATAACAATTAGTTTATTAGCAGGTTTAAGCTTAACAGCTACCTTTGTATGCTTATTATCAGCAACTCTTCTGAAAAAAAGAATCGTGATAAACATGGCGACCAAGAATATCATGAAACCAGAGAATATATTAATACTAAATTTTGTAAGAATATAGCCACTGATAAAATAAATAATAAAACCAACAAAAAGAGCGCTTAAAGTATTAAAATAACGATTATTAAGAAATAATTTGCCACCTAAATAAAAACCTATTGTAAATAACAAAGTACAACAGAATCCTGCAAAAGCATAAGGCATTGAATCTATCAAAAACTGTAATCCATTCTCACGCGCATAAAAATAAGTAAAAAGACCAACACTAAGTGGTAAACCTGAAAATAAACCTCCTAATCTAGGACTTTTCTCAGATATATATATTAATCCTAGTACCATTAAAGCTGATAATATTATTTTTATAGTAATCAACAACATATAAAAAATACCTTTATAAAATATAGACTAAAAGTTTACACTATTTGGTATTTTTATAAATCATTTTACAGATCTAATAATGCTATACTATTCAAAGCATTTATTTATATTGGTATCTATGATGCAAAATGTAATTATTGTCTTATTTAATGAGTTTGAAACCTTAGATGTTTTTGGGCCAGTTGAAATTTTTGGGAGTTTCAAAGAACACTTCAAACTTGAGTATTATTCTCTAGAAGGTGGTAATGTATATAGTAGTCAGAATGTCTGTATAAATACCAAAAAACTTTCAGATGCTAATTTTAAAAACTCGATATTATTTGTGCCTGGGGGTATTGGTACAAGAGAGTTAATATACAATACAAAATTAATAACTGAATTAACTAGACTAGCAAATAATACTAAATATATACTTACAGTCTGTACCGGCTCATCCTTATTTTCACAAACAAATCTGCTTAATAGCAAAAAAGCCACCTCTAATAAAAAAGCTTTAAAATGGACAAAATCTATAGCTCCAGATGTAAATTGGATAGACAAAGCTAGATGGGTAAAAGATAGTAATATTTATACAAGCTCTGGCATAAGTGCAGGCATAGATATGTCTCTTGGTTTTATCGCGGATATCTTAGGCTATGATGTAGCTAAACAAAAAAGTATTGAGTTAGAATACTCATGGCAAGAAGATGCAAATGTTGATGAATTTGCAGATATTTATAAGTAGTTAGTCATTTGCAAAGAGTTTTAAAACGCTATCAAGCTGAGGCTGTTGAATATTCCAAAATATAATATTAGCTCCAATATAATTCTTATCAAAATCATATAATTCTGCTGGTGTAAATTTCTTCAATGTTTTTGGATTTGTGTATGTATAATCAGGCTCTTGAACTGCAATAGCTATAGTATTTATATCTGCCTTATATTTATATAAAAATTGATAACTATTTTTCATCTGACTTTTTCGATATGGTACTGTGTCAGGATTACCTATGCCGATATTATTTTTGATTGCTATATCAAATATCTCTTGCATAAAGCCATGATCATTATTCCATTCACACGGTAAGAAATTGATATATTGGACTACTTTGCTTTGCTTAAACTGTTTTTTAAGATAAAGCATATTGCTAACTACTGAACCTACATAAGTCTGACAAAACTTATCCGTTAAAAACTTATCATCTATATCAATAGATGTTTCAGGTAAGTTTATACCTGCTATTTTACCATCATATTTTTTAGCTAGCTGATCTATCAACTTATGAAATCTCTTGTTTACTTTAGGATTCCATTGTTTAGTAACCCAACCAGCACCTAAAGGCTGCCCCTCTCCTGCGAAATCAGTTTGTCTGAGCACTCCATCATCATAGGTTTTAGATTGTAAGTATTCTGGAACTGGAATACTCTTAATTTCAAATGATTTATCTTGTAGCTGTATAAATAGCTTTTTATTATATTTTTTGAGTAATTGATAATCCTCCTCGATATCTGAAAAATCATAGTTATCTTCTTCTGGCTCCAACCTTTTCCAAGAATAAACTATTTGAGCACCTTTTACCTGAGGATTATCAATTACTTTGAGATGATCTTTTACAGAATCTCCTCCTAAAAATAAATATAGCTCTGGATTACTCGCAAAACATAAATTAAAGGCCATAAAACTTACTACAAGTATAATTATCTTTTTCATATATATCCTAAATTAAAAACTACAAACCATTAGAGTGTATAATAGCGAGTAGTTGTCAACCAAAAACTTATACAGCAAATTTACGATGAGTAAAACAAGAAAAATCATACATATTGATATGGATTATTTCTTTGCTCAGGTAGAGGAAAAAACAAATCCGAGCCTCAAAGATAAACCATTTGCTGTAGGTGGTACAAATCCCAAACGCGGTGTAATATCAACATGTAATTATATAGCTAGAGAATATGGTGTACATTCTGCTATGCCAACAGCTATCGCTCTTCAAAAGTGCCCAGATCTTATACTTCTAAATACGGACTTTGCAAAATATAAAGCAGATTCTGCAATTATTCGTGAGATATTTTATTCTTTTACAACTAAAGTGGAGCCTCTATCTCTTGATGAAGCGTATCTAGATGTTACGGATGTTACAGTATATAAAAATAGTGCAACACTAATTGCTCTAGCGATTAAGCAAGAAATTTTTAACAAAACGGGACTCACAGGATCAGCTGGAGTAGCTCCAAACAAACTACTTGCAAAGATAGCTAGTGATATTAACAAACCTAATGGCTTATATGTAATCACTCCTGAGCAAGTTAATGATTTTGTTAAAAATTTACCAGTTAAGAAACTTTTTGGTGTTGGTAAGGTCTCCCAAGAAAAACTAAAAAGTATGAATGTCGAGACTTGTTCAGATTTGCAGCAACTAAGCTTAGCTACTCTAGTAGATAAGTTTGGTAAATTTGGAAGTAGTTTATATAACTATGCTAGAGGTATAGATAATCGTGAAGTTAATCCAGTTCGTATTCGTAAATCTGTAAGTGTTGAAAATACATACCTTGAAGATCTAAAGACTCTCGAGGCCTGCCTAGAGAAACTACCAAGTTTATATGATAAATTGACTAGTCGTATAACTGACGAGCATTATAAGTCTATTATTGGTATTGTTGTCAAATTTACAGATACAAAATTTAATAAAACCAGTCTGACTAGAGTAGCAAAAATACTAGATAAAGAAGTGATAAAAAATCTAATAATTGAATTACATCAGAAACAAAATCACCCTATTCGATTGATTGGTATAGGTGTAAGGCTTGGAGAAGTTGATGACAGGCAGATGAACTTATTCTAAAATCTTTTTATATTCTTCTAGAACTCTGAAAATCTCTTGTTCATGCTCTAACTGATTTAACTTCATGCGAAACTCTTTTGAACTAGGTAAATCAGCAAGATAAAAACTTGCATGAGTTCGAATTTCTTTAACTGCTACTTTGGCCGTTTTTAGTTTAATAAGTCTTCTTAAATGTTCTCCTAGTACTTCAACACGCTCAATTGGTGTTGGTGGTGGTATTAGCTCGCCATTATTTAAATACTCAGCAATTTGCCTAAAAATCCAAGGATTACCACGAGAGGCACGCCCCACCATCACAGCATCAACCCCTGTATGGTCAATCATCGCTTTAGCACTATGTGGGCAAAATACATCGCCATTACCTATTACTACAGTATCTACAGCTTTTCTAACATCACGGATAATATCCCAATTTGCTTTACCAGTATACATCTGCTCACGCGTACGCCCATGTATCGCAATAGCACTTACACCAGCATCTTCACAAGCCTTAGCCACCTCAATAGCATTTATATTTGCATCATCCCAACCAATACGCATCTTTACAGTTACTGGTTTATGTACTACCTTGACAACTGCTGTTAGTATCTCATGGATTCTATCAACATCTTTAAGAAGTGCTGCTCCAGCTTGTAGTTTTTTAGCAATTTTTGGCATAGGACAGCCCATATTTATATCCAGAAAATCACATTCCGTATTCTCTGCAATATATTTTGTCGCACCAACAAAACTCTCCAAATCTGTACCAAATATTTGTATCCCAAGAGGCTTCTCACTGTTTTCCATATAGAGCATTTCCATAGTTTCCCAGTTACGCTCTACTACGGCTTTGTTACTTACCATCTCGGTATATATCAGTCCTGCTCCATGCTCTTTACATATAGTACGAAATGCACTATCACAAAAACCTGCCATTGGTGCAAGTACGACATTATTTTCTATTTCAATATCAGCTATTTTAAAGCCCATCTTTTACACCATCTAATAGAAACCATTGCCCCATTTGTTTGGGTTGGCCAAAGCTTATACCATATTTTTTAAACTCTTGTTGAACTTCATCTACCTGATTTTCAACGATTCCAGATAATGCTAATCTGCCACCTAATTTTAAGCTACCAGTTATATTTTCAACCAAGCTTATCAGCACATTAGAGAAGATATTTGCAACGACCAAATCAAATTGTTGTGTAGGAAAATTATCAGTAAATTGCGTTTTATTAGCTACGCTATTCTCTTGAGCGTTTTTTATAGATGATTCTATTGAATTTGGATCAATATCTATACCTTCGGCATACTTTGCACCTAATTTAACAGCACCTATAGCGAGCACTCCAGTACCGCAACCATAGTCTAGAACTGTCGTATCTTTGCCAACATGCTGCTCTAGCCACTCTAAACACATTTTAGTTGTTTCATGATTACCACAACCGAATGCAATACTTGGATCAACTATTATATAAGTATGCTTATTATCTTGGGGTGGTTGCTTCCAATTTGGGTAAACAACTATATTTTTACCAATCTCTATAGGTTCATAATCATATAACCAAGCTGCTTCCCACTGCTGGTCTTTAATTATTTCGTAATCTATTTCGCTTTCAATTATATTTTCAAACTTTTGTTGAATATTAGCAATGATAACATCTATATTATGATGGTTCTCATATAAGACTGTAATACTGACTATATCATCGGATTTATCTATTCTTGTTACAGAACCTGCATTGTTATCAAAGAGATAATCCTCGACTATATCAAAATATTTAGATTTTAGCGTAAATTCTAACTGGTGCCATTGTTGCATTTTATAAAAAAATAATTCAAAACTTTATATATCGTAAAATAATACTAAATATACTAATTAACGGCTAGATTAAATTTATTATTTAGTGTCTGATAATTAACCTTATTTCAACAATCTTCATTTTAATTTTCTTATTTTGACCTAGTTCTTCTTAACCAAAAAATGATTAACAATCCTCAGTACATGCACTGCCATATATCCAGCACTAGCCACTAACAAGCCTGCGACAAAACTACCTAAAAACAACGGTTTCCAAAACTCATGTAAATGATTGAGCATATAAGAACCAAATGTTTCCCAGTCTGAGATATAAACCTGCTCTCCAAGCAAAAAGCATCCAAATATATAATTACCCAAATACATTGGCACCCATGTTAAAGGATTACTAATCCATACTGTTGAAATCGCTATTGGCATATTAGCTCTCAAAATTATAGCTGAAATAACTACAGGAGTCGTTTGCAGGGGCAAAGGAATCATCATCCAAAAAAAGCCGACAAAAACACCTCTTGCTACAGTGTCATAATTAGCAATCCATAGACTTTTATCTGTAATTCTATACGCAGCAAAGCCGAGTAATTTAGAGTTTTCTAATCTTCTTCTCTTTCTAATTAGTTTTCGAGCTCTTCTTGTATTCATACGCTTATCTTCTACAAAAAGTTTCTACCAAGAATCAATATCCATACATTAATAAATGTTTTCTTATATTTAAGCTCAGAATATATAACCCAACTCTATGGCTGACTATAAGACCAAAATAGTCTATTTGCGTCATCACCTGGGCTAAATTCTACTTGCTTATTATCGATATATTCACCATATCTTGAATTAATGAATTGTCTATCTGGTGGCACATAAGCAGCACCTTGAGCTCTCTCTTGTTCAACTTCAGGACCATAATACATTGTATATGGATTTGCTGGACGCATATAAGAATAGCTGATTGCTACACTCATCAAACCAAGTGTCATTAAAATTATCTTTTTCATTTCATATCTCCTTTAAAAGGCTTTTAGGCCAAAATTAATTATAACCTTTTTTAGTTACTTATATGAAAAAAATTTAACTTTAGACTATCGATATTTTGTTACAATTATTCTTAGCAAAAATATATACATAAGTAACTATGCAACAATATAGTAACAAATATAATAAAAAAGCTATTTTGTTAGTTAATCTGGGTACACCAGATAACTATGATGCAAAATCGATCAAAAAATATCTCAGAGAATTTTTATCTGATCGAAGAGTAATAGAAGCTAATCCTTTATTATGGAAGCTAATTTTAAATTTAATTATTCTACCAATTCGGTCAAAAAAGAATGTTCATACTTATGAAGCCGTATGGAATAAAGAGCATAATAAGTCGCCTTTGCTCCTATACACCGAGAATCTAGCAAAAAAATTAGATCAAAAACTCGATAACTATATAGTAGATTGTGCGATGCGTTATGGTAATCCAAGCATTGAAAGTAAGATCAAAAGCTTACAAGATCAAGGAGTTACTGAGATAATAGTATTTCCACTATATCCTCAATATTCTGCGACTACTACTGCAACTGTGTATGATGAGGTTTATAGAGTATTATCAAAGCTAAGATGGCAACCCACTATCAAAGCAATAAATCCTTACTATGATAATAAGTTTCATATTCAAACTATTAGTCAACAAATTAGAAATTATCTGCAAGCTACAGACTCATATCCGGATATAATTTTATTTTCTTTCCACGGCTTACCAAAGGAATATTTTGATAAAGGTGATCCCTACTATTGCCATTGTCACAAAACTTATCGCTTGGTTAAAGAGAGCCTACAGAATGAATATCCTAATATAGATTTTGAATTATCATTTCAATCTCGTTTTGGTCCTAAAAAATGGTTAGAACCTTATACAACTGTCAAACTAGAGGAATTTGCAAAGCAAAATAAAAAAGTTGTAGTTATAGCCCCAGGATTTAGTGCCGATTGCCTAGAAACATTAGAAGAGCTAGCAATTACCGAAAAAGAAAACTTTATCGAAAAAGGTGGTAAAGAGTTTAATCTGATTCCATGTTTAAATGACTCTGATGAGCATGTCGATATGTTATACAAAATCATAGATGGTGAAATATGTCTAAAAAAATAGCTATACATTGGTTTCGTCAAGACTTACGCCTTACGGATAACCCTGCTCTACATCAGGCTAGTCAAGCAGATGAAACAATTACAATATTTATACTAGACGAGAATCAAGAGATTGGTGGTGCTAGCAAACTTTGGCTTCATCACTCTTTGAACAGCCTAAATAAATCTCTAGATAATAAACTCAATTTTTTTAATGGTAATCCACTAGAAATCATAAAAAAACTTATCAAAGAAAATAACATCACAGATTTTTATTGGAATAGATGTTATGACAAGTACAGTATAGATAGAGATACTCAGATTAAACAATTTCTGCAAGAGCAAAATATAAATGTAAGTAGTTTTAATGGTAGTTTACTTATCGAACCATGGCGATGTAAAAAAGATGATGGCACACATTATAAGGTCTACACTCCGTTCTACAAGGAGCTTATCAAAATTAGAAAATATCGCTCAAATATTGCCAAACCATGTTTTAATTCGCTAAAAAAGCTAGAGACTGCAGCTGACTTAAACTCTTTAAAACTATTAGAGCCAAAACTTTCTTGGCAAAATATAATAGATCAATGGCAAATTGGCGAAGTTGCCTCACATCAAATCCTTGAGGAGTTTCTAGATAGTAAAGTAAAAGAATATAAAACAGCTAGAGACTTTATGAGTACAGACTCAACTTCTAAATTATCACCATACTTACACTTTGGTGAGATATCACCTAACCAAATTTTTAATGCCGTGCAGAGTCTAGACTATATTGGTAACAATGAAGAGCACTTTATCAAAGAGTTAGTTTGGCGTGATTTCTCTTATTATCAGATATATTACTATCCTGAATTACATAACAAGAACATCAACCAAAAGTTTGATAGTTTTGAATGGGATAATGATCCTATTCTTCTCAAAAAATGGCAAACAGGGCACACTGGTATCCCGATAGTAGATGCCGGCATGAGAGAGCTTTGGCAGACTGGCTATATGCATAATCGCGTACGTATGATAGTTGCTAGCTTTCTTATCAAAAACTGTCTTATCCACTGGAAATATGGAGAAAAATGGTTTTTTGATACTTTATTTGATGCTGATTTTGCTAGTAACAATGCTAACTGGCAATGGGTTGCTGGTTGTGGTCTAGATGCTGCTCCTTACTTTAGAATTTTTAATCCGGTACTACAAGCTGAAAAATTTGAAGCTTATGAATATATTCGTAAGTATGTACCAGAACTCAAACTTTTACCCAATAAACTACTTGCGAAGCCATGGGAGGCAAGCGAGCTAGTATTACAAGAAGCAGGAGTTAAATTGGGTGATAATTATCCAAAACCTGTAGTAGACCTCAAGAAATCTCGAGACAAGGCATTAGAATTGCATAAGAAACTAAGCTAAACTTCAAGCTTAATGAATTGCTTATATTGCTGTCCTTTCTTGAGCTTAATATCTGACTTATCATAGTTTTTGCCAATTACTGGTATAAACTGTGGCTCAAAACATATTGCATGAAATTTCTGTGAATTTAAACCATTTGATAACTTCAAACCATCAGGAAAATTAGTAGTATATATCTGCGTAGCTGGATAAGAACTTGTTACTACAAGCTTTCGTCCACTGATCTCATCTGTCAATTTAATAGCCCCATCAACAATATAACAATGATCTATCCCACCACCACTAAAATATTCAAAATTAGTTTCTAATTTATCTGCAATAACTGATTCTTGACTAAAATCCATTTCATGAGGAACTTTTATAATTTGCTTAGGTATACTGTTTTTATCGGTTATGACTACTCTCTCTGCAGATACTTGTAATTTGTGATTTTCAATAGTCGCTTTAAAATCTCCAGATAAATTATAGTAATTGTGATTTGTGAGATTTAGTAATGTATCTTCATTAGCTATGGCTTCAAAATGGATTACTAATGAATTATCTTGTAACTCATAAGTTATATCAATCTCTAGATCTGCTGGAAAACCATCATCTGATGACTTTTGAATACGACTAAATTTAACTTTATTTTGATTAACTCTATAGTCAAATCTTTGATGAGAGATATTATTAAAACCTCCATGAAGAGTATTAATAGATTTCTCATTTTTACTAACACTATACTTCTTATTATTCAGGATGAATTCACCATCTTTGATCCTCCCAGCTACCCTACCAATACTAGCACCATAATATGATGGATTATTAAAATAATTTTCTATATCTGCATACTGTAAGACTATATTTTCAAACTTACCATTGTTATCTCTAGTTCGAAGAGCATATACAATAGCTCCAATATCTAATAGTTCTAATTGGATATTATCATTTTCTAATGAAATTACATTTAGGAAACTTTGTGTAGTTTTAATTCTTTTAGTAGATACTTTTAGCATAGTCTAATATCAATTTTGCAACTTGTGACTTTGATATATTATTATACTCTTTTAAATTATTTTCAGATAAGATTGTTATACTTGAATTATCATTACCAAATACTTCGGTTGAATTAGCGACTATCATATTTAGATTTTTTTTGACAAGCTTAGATCGAGCATATTCAACTATATTTTCAGACTCAGCCGCAAAGCCTATAGCAAAAATATTTGGATATGATTTTTTACAATTTGCTAAAACATCAGGATTTTTAATAAATTCTAAAGTTAAAGTTTCATCAGTTTTTTTAATTTTATTAGTAAATTTATTTTTGATCTTATAATCAGCTACTGCAGCACAACCAATAAAAATATCACTATCTTTAACTTTCTCGAGCATTGCTTGATTCATTGCATCAGCACTTTTGGTATCAATGATTTCTAAGTTAGGATGCTTAATATCAAAACTTATTGTAGTTTTTGCTTTTAAAACTACAACATTTGCTCCTCTTACAAGTAACTCTGTCACTAGAGCAAGCCCCATCTTACCAGAGCTGTAATTTGATAGATATCTAACACCATCGATATCTTCTACAGTTGCTCCTACTGTTATCACTACTTTTTTAGCTTTGAAATCTTGAGCAACACTCAACAACTCAAATAAAACCTCAGGCTCATGTAATCTGCCACTACCTATATCTCCACAAGCTTGAACACCCTGATCTGGAGCAACCAAATTAAACCCTATACTTTTAAGCTTTGTGATATTAATCTGAGTTAGTTGATTTTGCCACATATTTACATTCATAGCAGGAGCTATATATACTTTAGAATTATCCTCATTAGCTAATATTGTTTGACTTAATAAATCATCAGCTAAACCATGAGCTAATTTTGCAATAGTATTTGCTGAAGCCGGGACTATAAATATCTTATCAGCCCAACGTGACAAATTGATATGTGCCATACTTTGACTATATTCACTCATATTCAAAGATTCATCAGTGTAGACATTACAGCCTAAGGCTACTAAAAGTTCAGGCTTTATAAACTGCTGTGCTCCTTTAGTGACTATAGCTCTACACTCAACACCACTTTTAATAAAAAGTCTTATCAAATTTATAGTCTTAAAAGCTGATACACTACCAGTAATCCCAAATAAAATCTTATTACTCATAAATATTAATCTCTATTTATTTAATATCTTCTCTCTTTTATAAAACATTATTATTAGTAAAACCATAATAGCTACTAATACAGCTAAGATATTTACATTCATTCTAAATGTGCTTTCATTAGTAATCCAATAAGCAAAAATAATCCCAAAGAAAATACTACTAGTCCTGCCTAAGGCAAATATCATATTAGTAGCTAATGAACGAACTTCTGTTGGAAACTCAGTTGCTGCATATTGTGCCCACATAATGTTATAACCACCACCAATAAGCCCAATAAGTATTCCATAGAAAAATATAAAATCACTAGATACATATTTATACGCAAAGATACTCACCAGAAATATAACTATATTTATTACAAAAAATAAACTCGGTGATTTAAAATATTGGTTATATATTCCGCTAAGAATACTACTAATAATATTTCCTGCAAAAAATCCAAATAGAAACAGCTTAACTAAACTTGCAAAATCGACATCATTCGCGATGAATTTCACCAATGCAAACATTACAGTTATCACAAAAAAATAAGGCAGCGTAATTAAAAAGTTAAGAATCAGTGGTTTATTATAATTTCTGATAAGAAAACTAATACTTCCCGCATTTTTAAATTTATCAGATTTATACAACTCTATAAAATGTGGTGACTCTTCTAATACTCTTCGAAATGCGTATATACTCAAACCAGCAAATCCACCGAAAATAAACATTACTTTATAAGAGAAAACTCCAAAAAGTGTAGCAACAACTCCACCCATTACACCTAAAATATACAAAAGACTCATTCCCCAAGCGGCTAATCGAGGCGGAAAGAATTCTACTATCAAGACACTAGATACAGCAAACTCACTCGCTAGAGCCAAGTATGCTAAAAATCTTAGTAATATAAAAATGTAAATATTATTCACAAATATACACATCAAAGTAGTCAAAGAATAAAGCAAAATACTATATTTTATAACAGTAATACGCCCAAACTTATCAGCCAAGATGCCAAAGAGGATTGCACCAACTAAGATACCAACCATTTGAATATTATTTATCAAGTAATAAGTTTGTTGAATTTTAGTAGAATCAAAAATTCCAAATTGTTGCTTTAATAAATCAACATAAGAAACACTAAACACCGTTAAATCATAAAAGTCTATAAAATAACCTAAACAAAGGATTATTAAAATCCATTTTGCATTTTTCATTACTCAAAATAAATTGATAATATTAGAGATGTATTATAGATAGATAAAAGTTTAATGACTATAGCTAAAAAGCATTAATCAACAATAATATTCTTCTCATTTGCTGTAGATCTACAAAATGCTACATAACGCTTATCAGTCACAAACCAATAGAAGACAATACCAACGACTGCATCAGCAAAATAGTTTGTGATAGGTGTAGTCAAACAAACAAAAATTATAAATGGTAATATAAGCATCAGAAGGTTCTTAATTCCAATTCTTCTAAACTCAAGACTTGCATATATAGTTATAAGAACTACGAGTATAGCACTCATATTAATTTGTGTTTGAATCTCTACAGTATTAAGTAGTAATGTCAAAACTACAAATACTACTAAACCAAATAATCTAGTACGTGGTGCTAAAGCTCCCATACTCACAGGTGCTGCCATATATCCAATAATATGAAAGCCTGTCACAACCAACATTAAACCTGTCCAGTTGTCTGAGAAAAACAGAAATATAACTGACAATATAAAGTTTGCAAGAAGAGATCTACGCGAAATATTTACAACTGGAGTAATCTTAGCAAAGTATCTAGGCATCTGCCCTTCTGAGGACATTGCATATAGCATTCTCGAAGATGCACCTAAATATGTATACCCCGTAGCGGATGGACTAACAACACTATCAACTATAAGCAAAAATGAAATATATCCAAGTCCTAATAATGTCGCTAGCTGTAATAATGGTGAATCAAAATCTAAACCAGCCCAACCACCTTTTTCTAAAAGATATTGATGAGGTACCGCTTGCATGAATGCATATTGTAAGCCTAGATATAAAGTCAAAACTATTAGTAGCGCTAGAATAATAGCTAATGGGATATTTCTACCAGGATTCTTAACTTCACTAGCATAAGCAACTACAGTTTGAAAGCCATTGAAAGTATATATTAAACCACCTGCAACAATAGCTGTTAATGCTGAGCTAAATCCAAACTGGGAATTATTAGGGATATCATCTGAGAACATACTTACATGATCAGAACTATGCATAAGTGCATAAGCTATAAATATAATGACAATTATAAATGGAACCGCCATTTTAAAAACTGTTATAGCATTATTAACTCTAGCTAGTAGTTTGACACCATAAAAATTAATTACTAGATATATAAATAGTACAACTAGTGCAAAAATCATCCCTGACATAGTTAAAACACCATCGTGCATCAACCACTCCATAGCTTTAACACCTGATAAATACTGTGTAGTTGCTAAAGCCTCTGATGAAATAACCACTACAATACCAAACCAGTTTGCAAAAGCAAATGGCATTGCAAAAATACTATTATGAGATATCGCGCTCGATCTAGTAGTAGCTCCTCTTACTGGATACAGAGATACAACTTTACCAAGACATAGCGCAATCATCACGACAATTAATGCTGCTAAGATCCATGCTAAGAACGCCCAGTTACCAGCATTTTTAGCTGTAAGCTGAGCACTAAATAGCCAACCTGAGCCGACCATACAAGTAGTACCGATTAAAACGGCACTAAACAACGACATCTTTTTTACAGATACATTATCACTCATATTCATTCCTTATAATTAATTTAAAACTAGACAAAAAAATATTTTTCATATTTTTAAGCTATGATTATTTGATAGTTTTCGATCATTAACTGACAAAAAAATTTAACAACGTAACTTTTAAATTATCATCAAGAATATGAGTTTACAATATTTTTTATTCCTCTAGACTCATTAAAGAGGCATTACCACCAGATGCTGTAGTGTCAACACTAACTGTTTTTTCTACAACAAACCTGCGCAAATATAGAGGTGATGCTGTTTCTATTGCCAAGCTAGTACACTTACCATCTTTAGCAACACTCTCAGCAACAAACGGGATAATTGCTCCTCTACGTAACGCTAAAGCCTGATGAATCTGTTTAACAGAAGAAATACTTCCAGAAAAAGCTACTAAAGCTACCTTACTATTAAAGAGTAATGCTGAAATAATCTCCTCATCATCAGATAAGATTAGATGGATAACTTTAGGGTTAACTCCTGCTTTAAGCATTAACTTAACAATATTATAAGCTGTAAGGTTGCCTGTATATGCCGGCTTTGTAACTACAGTATTACCAGCTAATAGTGCTGCTGTAGATTGACCAACAAATCTTATTAACATGTCACAGCTTGAACACATACTAATTACTACACCGCGACCTTTCAAGCTTAGTTCATCAATTTCACCTGTTGGTCCAGGCAGTAGTTCAGGATGAGCAAATTCTTTTTTAGCCTGTAAACAGTAGTATGCTACCTGCTGTATAGTTTTATCAATCTGAATATGAGCATCTTCTACAGATATATTTGACTCTGTGACCAAGCATGATGCTACTAGATGACGTTCTTTTTCTAATAAATCTAAGAATTTCTCAATAATTACAGCTCTGTCTTCAGCATTTATATGATTCCAAATATCTGCTTCTGCATTGGCGATTTCTATAGCTTTATCTACAGTACTTACTGAAGCAATATGTTTTTTACCAATATTCTTGCCATCAGCCGATTTTAAATCGATATATTTATCCTTTTTGGCTTTCTCACCAGCCACAATACTACTAATACTGTACTTATCTTTTATTAGTTTATTTGTGGCTTTTTCATCGTTAGAAATTTTTTCAGGGTTATAAATCTCTTCTACTGCTCCAACACCTGATAGCTTCTCATTTGCCAAACGATGCATATAATAAGGACCACCTGCTTTTGGACCAGTACCAGACTTACCTTGTCCGCCGAAAGGCTGAACACCTACAACAGCACCAACAATATTCCTATTGACATAGACATTACCAGCTTTAATATTATTTTTGACATAGTTCATAACTTCATTAATCCTACTATGAACACCAGCAGTCAGACCATATCCAGTAGAATTAATATCTTTTACAAGTTTATTAAGCTCATTAGCTTTAAACCTAAGGATATGAAGAATCGGACCAAACTGCTCCCTACCAAGGTCAGATAGTTTCTCTATTTCAAATGCTGTTGGCAATACAAAAGTACCCTCTTGAGTATCTTCATTTGGCTGTGATTGATATATTAGTTTAAATTGTTTTTTCTTCTCTTCTATATACGCATTTAGATTATCAGCTGCTTCTTTGTCTATTACAGGTCCAACATCTGTATCGATATATTTTGAATCACCTATTTTAAGTTCTTTCATAGCACCAACAATCATTTTGATATAATTATCTGCTATATCTTCCTGTAAGCATAATATACGTAATGCTGAACATCGTTGGCCGGCACTATCAAAAGCAGAACGTATAACATCAGCAGTAACCTGCTCAGGAAGTGAAGATGAATCAACAATTAAAGCATTTTGTCCACCTGTTTCTGCTATAAACGGTACTATCTCACTAGATTTTGATGCTAACGTTTGGTTTATAATTCCAGCGACCTCAGTTGAACCTGTAAATATTACACCTTTACACACAGGACTTTGAACCAAAGCACTACCAACAGTTGCTCCATCTCCAGGAGTAAACTGCAACACCCCTTTAGGAAGACCTGCCTTGAATAGTAATTTAACAGCTTTATAGGCAATGATTGGAGTCTGCTCAGCTGGCTTAGCAACTACTGTATTACCAGCAGCTAATACAGCGGTTATCTGACCTAAAAAAATTGCTAATGGGAAATTCCAAGGACTAATACATACCATAGCTCCTCTACCTGTAAACTCAATCTGTTTCAAATGATCAGATAACGCTGGTAAATCAATAGGTCCATTAAATTCTTTACGAGCTTGAGCTGCATAATAGCGACAAAAATCTACAGCTTCTCTAACTTCATCAATTGCATTTGATAAAGTTTTACCCGCTTCAATCATAGCTATAGCGATAAATTCATTAGTATTTTTCTCTAATAGATCTGCGAATTTCTCTAAGATTCCTGCTCTTTGGGATGCAGGAGTACTGTTCCAATCTTCAAAGGCACTCTGAGCATTTTTCAATGCTCTTTTAGCCATTTTGGCATCAGCATTAATAACAGACCCTATTGTATTTCCAGTATTAGGGTTTATAACCTCTTCAGCAGTTGTTTTGTCAATATCAACATTAGAGACTATTGGTTTTGCTTTGTATGTATTTTTATGAGTATATTTCTCAATATTTTTATACATACTAGCAAGTTCAGCAAAGTCATTTGTATTGTAACCTTGTGAATTTAACCTAGGAGCTACTATATCTTTAGGATAAGGTATATTAGGATGCTGACCACAGCCATAATCTATAGCTTTTTTAACTGGATCCTCTATTAGCTCTTCAATAGGTAAATTTTCATCAACGATTCTATTTACAAATGAACTATTAGCACCATTTTCTAATAATCTTCTAACTAAATATGCAAGTAAATGCTTATGGCCTCCAACAGGCGCGTATATTCTACAAGGAATCTCCTCATATCTCTCTTTACCTACGATATTATCATATAGAGGATCTCCCATACCGTGTAGACATTGAAATTCAAAATCTTTATTACCATTAGCTAACTCCATAACTACAGCTACAGTTTGCGCATTGTGCGTAGCAAATTGAGGGTAAATATATTGATGGTTTTCAAAAAGTTGTTCTACACATGCTTGATAAGAAACATCTGTATGATATTTACGTGTAAATACCGGATAGCCATCTAAACCTTGCTCTTGAGCATGTTTTATTTCAGCATCCCAATATGCACCTTTTACAAGACGAATCATAAATCTTCTATTTGTTTTCTTAGCAAGATTAGCTAAGTAGTCTAGTACGTAAGGAGCTCTTTTTTGATAAGCCTGAACAACTATACCAATTCCATCAAATCCATCTAGAGATGGCTCATGAGCTAATCTCTCTACTAGCTCCAAAGATATTTGTAACCTCTCAGTTTCTTCTGCATCAATATTCATGCCAACATTATATTGTTTAGCTAATTGAGTAAGCTTTAAAAGTTTTGGATATAACTCCTGATGAACTCTTCGGTGTTTAGCAACCTCATAGCGTGGATGCAAAGCAGATAGTTTTATGGATATACCTGGATTCTTTTTAATTTCTTTATTTGTAGCATATTTAGCTAATTCATTAATAGCATGTATATATTGTTCATAGTAGTAGTCAGCATCAGCCATTGTCATCGCTGCTTCACCTAACATATCATAGGAGTAGCTATAACCTCTAGCAACTTTCACCTCTGATACTTTTAATGCTTCTTCAATAGTTTCACCAAGTACGTATTGCTTACCAACTATTTTCATCGCTTGCTTCATAGCCTGACGAATTACGGGTTCACTCGATTTTTTTAATAAATTTTGAAATACTTTTCGATATGCTCCATGAGGATTTTTTAGTATTTTACCCGTTAACATCAAGCTCCAAGTAGCAGCATTGACAAACAGATGCTTTTCTCTACCAACATGATTCTTCCAAGCAGCACTTGTGAGCTTATCTTTTATTAACAAATCAATAGTATATTTATCAGGAACTCTTAATAATGCCTCAGCTAAACACATTAGAACTATGCCCTCTTCAGACGATAAATCGTACTCAATCATAAAAGCATCGATACCAGATTTTTTTAATCTATTTTTTCTAACTTTTTCTACTAGGCTATATGCTCTTTCTCTTACTTGAGCTTTCTGGACACTTGTCATGTGAGCTTTTTCAACAAGCTTAGTTACAGCTTCTTTTTCTTCTACTAACCAATATTTAGAGATATTCATTATTTCACTTGAAATAGGATACTCACTTGAATGATTTAATAAGTTATTCATATAGTTTCCTCTTATATTTACTTTAGTATATTTTTATTAAACTTCTTTTTCTCTTGAATAATTTTATCAACAAGCTCTTTATATTTATCAGGTGGAGTTACCCCTTTAAATAACCAATCAAACATATCATTATCTTCACTAGCCAAAAACTCAACAAAAAGTTTCTTACCAGTAAGATCTTCTTGCATATAACAATTATTTAAATATGGCGCTAAGATTATATCAAGTTCAAGCATCCCTCTACGTGCAGAGTATTTTATTTTTTCAACTGAATTGAATATAAGATCATTTTTTATTTTCATGATAGACGAGCTTATTAAATATAAGGATTACACTAGTTTATACTATACACTTAACACAACCAATATCGTTAAAGGAATTATTTCAAAAAATACTCTTTTATTTAGCTAAACATTCCGGTATTATTTGCTCTATAATTTTAGGTTTATTCATAGCATTTATTACCTATCTAAAATAAGTTTATTCAAACAAAAAAATACTAAAAGGATTTAAATTTAATGGCTATCAGTCAAAATGTTACAAAAATACTTCAAGATATTGACGAACTGGATTTATTTAGCAATATTTCAGATGAGTGGTCAACACTACTTAATGAACCTGATGAAGAAATCAAAATCAAAAAACTATATTCTGCATTAGTAAAGGAAAGTATCCGTCGTGAGACTGCAGAAAGATTAGCTAAGGATGCTAGGTCATATTGCGATCTTGTTCAAGAACAATCTAAACAACGCATATCTGACTTGAAAGAAAGTCTAGAAAGTCAAATTACTTTTTTGACTCAACAAATTAAAGATTTGAAAGATGAGTCTTCAAAAAATCTAGACTACTATAGAAAAGAACTAAAAAAAGCTACTAAAAATCTAATAGAAAATAAAAATTAAATCTATATTAGTATTCACCATACCTAAAGTTGCCAGTATATGAAAACACTTCTTTATTTCTACAGCCTGAAAAAACTGCTCTAGAGAATCTATCTTGATTATCTCTTTCAATTTCCAGATTATCACAAACTGTTATAGCATGACCTTTATCATCCATAAGTGTATAGCGTGCATAAGAAATTCCAGATAGTGTAAATAATAATATCCCTGCTATTAAAATTTTACCTTTCATATTACATAATATTTTAAGATTGACTTATAAGAATATACTACCAAAGCTATTACTTATTTTCTATTAGAGTTTATCAAGAATAATTCTAAGTCTCTTCTAGACTGTTTTTGCAAAGCTAAATTCCCAATGTCTTTTATAAGAATAAATTTTAACTCTTTATTGCTATTTTTCTTATCTAAAAGCATAGCATTTAAAAATTCTTTTTGACAAATATCTTTAGGAAAGTCAGTTGAGATTCTAAAGCTAGTTATGAACCCTTTAAAGTCTTTTGCTTGTTGTTCTGATATTATCCTCAGATAGCATGAAAAGTCTATAGCTTGTGCCATCCCAACACCCACAGCTTCGCCATGCTTTAGCCCCAAATACTTTTGACACTTCTCAATAGCATGACCAAAAGTATGTCCAAAATTAAGTATAGCTCTAGCTCCTGTAGTTTCTTTTTCATCTTCAGCTACGACTTCCGATTTAATATGGCAGCTTCTTTTTACCATCTCAATCAAAGTAGAACTATCTTTAGCTAAGATTTTTTCTCTATTTAAGTCAAGCCAAATATAAAAATCTCTAGATATAAAAGCATACTTAACAACTTCAGCCATACCAGATATATATTCTCTTTGGGGTAAAGTTTGATAAAACTGTACAGATGTATATACAAGCTTTGGTTGATAAAAAGCTCCTATCATATTTTTGCCTAGAGAATGATTTATCGCTGTCTTACCACCAACAGAAGAGTCCACTTGTGACAATAGTGTAGTCGGAATTTGAATGAAATCTACTCCTCGCTGATATATTGCAGCTGCAAATCCCGTGATATCACCAACAACACCTCCTCCTAATGCCACTAAAACGGTAGAGTTGCGTGTATACTGATTCTGCAACAAACATGACAAAATCTTATCCAAGCTCTGTTGTGACTTATATTGTTCCCCATCTTCAAGTATACATGTTTTGATGTTTAACTCATTAGGTACTGAGTCTAAAAACATACTGAGATACAAATCAGCTACAGTAGTGTTTGTAACGACCAAAATCTGTTTGTTTTCTATCCACGGGAAAATATGAGAAAAATCTAGTGAGGAGTCTACTAAAATATCATAAGCTGCACTAGATGTGGGACTAACTAATAATTTACTAATCACAGAATTGTTTCTTCAACTAGGAATGTAGATATTTTATTAACTATATTTTTAACCGTTGCACCATTTGTCTCAACTACAACATCAGCAATACTTCTATACAAAGGCTCTCTCTCAGCCATTAACTGTTCTAAAACAGGTCTTTTATCATCGACTCTCAGAAGAGGTCTCTTTGTATCTTTAGCAGTTCTCTCAAGTTGTTGCTCAATAGTCGCCTCAAGATAGACAACTTTGCCACGTGATGATAGTAATGATCTAGTATCAGAATCAAGGATGGCACCACCACCGGTAGCCAATACTATATTTTGTTTTTCCGCTAAAATTTCAGCGATAACATCTCTCTCGCGCTGCCTAAAACCTTCTTCACCCTCCAGGTCAAAGATCCAATTAATATCAACGCCACATTTTTTTTCTATTGTATCATCAGAATCTATAAACTCTAATTTTAACTGTTTTGCTAATTGCTTACCAATAGTAGATTTTCCAGCACCAACTGGACCAATTAAGAAAATATTTTTTGTTCTTATCATTTTTGACTCAAAATTATAAGTTGATTACACACTGTGATAGTTTGTTACTAATCACCCCTTGTACATAAAAAATTATAGGCTATAAGATACCTAAATATTAATACTATTGCAACTATTATCTACTATCATTTTTGGACTCGTGACTCAATAATCTTAGGTGTGATGAAAATTAAAAGTTCAGCATCTTTATCATCTATCTTAGTATAGCTAAATAAATAACCTAGATATGGGATATCACCTAAAAATGGTATCTTATTGCGAGTCTCTGTTTGAGTTTTGGTATAGATACCGCCAATTACAACTGTATCACTATCTTTAACCATAACCTTTGTAGTTACTTCTCGTTTTTTAATAAGCGGTGGCAAATCTTCACCAGTCGAAGTTTTACCTGAAGATGCTCCAACACTGTTTTTCGTTACAAGCACTTCCATTACAATATTGCCGTCTGGTGCAATCTGAGGTGTAACTTGTAGCTCTAACACAGCCTCTTGGAATGCTACTGATGCAGCACCTGATGCAGTAGCCTGCTGATACGGTACATCTGTACCATCTTTAATAAATGCAGTTTCATTATTTGCAACAACCAAATGTGGAGATGATACCTCATTAGCCAAAGATTCATTCTCCAAAGCCCTAATTTCCATTTCTAGTTGAAGACCTCCTGCTAAGGTATACATTAGTTTTGCAGTACTAGCTACAACATTTTGTTCATCAGAATTCGTATTAGAGCCAAAAGTATTAAGCCCCAGGTTAACATATGGCTCATGCTTAACACTATAGTTAAAACCAAGCTCTAATCCACTTGTTCTAGTAACCTCGACAATTCTTGCCTCGATTAGCACCTGATCATTAGGTATATCAATTTCATTCACAACTTCTTTAATACGCGGAATTTTTTCTTCTGTATCTGTTACTATAAGAGTATTTGTACGAGCATCTGAAGTTATGCTACCCCGTGGTGACATAATTCCACCATTCTGTTTTGCCATAGACGTTATAACAGTTTGAGCTGCTTGTGCTGTGGTATAGTTTAGCGGAATAAACTCTGTTACCAATGTGGCATTATTTTCTAGTGACCTTTTTGTTTGTAGCTCTAATTGCTCCTGAGCAGCGATTTCAGCTGCAGTCGCAACATACAAAATACTACTCATTTTCTTAGTAGCAAGACCTTTGCTAACAAGAACAATATTCATAACCTCGTTCCACGGAACATTCTTAAGGTCTATAGACATGTTTCCACGCACACTACTACTTACAACTAAGTTTAACCCAGCAAACTCTGATAAAACCTGTAAAACAGTCTGCACAGGAGTATCTTTGAAGGATATAGATATAGGCTCATTAACATTAAAGCCTTCAACCCGACTGTTACGTCTATCTATCTTAAATTTAAAAGTATTACCCTCTTTAAAATCGCTTAAAGCTATTCTATCTAATGAGTGTATTATAAAAATAACATTACCATTATCTTTAAGAATCTTAATAGAGTCTACTATCGTGTTAAATACTTTAGTATCAATATTACTGACCCATTTATCAGAAATGGTTGTATCGTCAAAAGTTATCGTAAGAGTATATCCATCTTGTGATAATTTAGTTTTATATCCAGCAAAATTACTAATATTTTCTTCAAAAGCCACATCAAAAACAGCACTACCATTCAAGCTTCGATGAAATTCTAAATCTTTTATATGTTTATTATAGTTAGTAGTTTTATTTTCATCTCTTCCAACTATTTTTGTTTCTGGTTGCTTAGTTTCTTGAAGCTGGTTTACAGCTGTTTGGTTAGCCTCTTTTGGGTCAGCAAATGATACTTCACAACCCAAGAACCCTCCAATCACGGTCAAAATAGCTAATAATTTATTTTTTCTAAAAAACATTAATTCATCCTAATGTATAACAACTGGAGTTTTTTGCCAAACTCTTTTTTCATTATTCTTTTTCCATTCGTCAACTACAATACCCTCTTTGGTAATATCTTTGACTTTTCCATAGTTTTGTCCAATTAATTCACCTTGCTTAACATATATTGGCTTAGTTTCCATTGAACTCTCTATTACACCCCATTTTTGCTTATTTTGAAGAACAACTCCTTTAAATTTAAAAGAGTTTAAGGGATATTGTTGTAAACCTGTAGGTTTAGTATTCATAACATCTTTAAGCTCTTCTGGAACAACTATAGGCTTCAACTTAACAACCTGTTGTTTTTGTTCAATACCTTTAATTGGAACTTTCTTCTCAAAAGGGAGTGCATGATCAACATTAAAAACATTACGTATCTTTGATAATCTTTCAAAGGTTAATGTATCCCCTTTATATTCAGGGATGTCAAGCTTTTCGGTACTCTTCATAGTTTTAGTCCTATTTTGAATAAGCTCATTAACTTGGTTTATTCTAGTTTCATAATTAGCATAGCAACTGCCATAGCTACTCAGTAATAATACAAAACTTAGAAATTTTAATCTTTGATGTCTAATCATTTAATTTACGCTCCTACTCCTTGACGTGAATAGGTCTGTAAATTTAGTTCGGTAACTATTTTAGTATCAGACTCTTTTTTAATGTTTATATTTGTAATAACCGCTATATCTTTCATATCAATTAGAGCAACAAAAAGCTTAATTAACTGGGGAAAATCACCAACTAATTTAGCTTTAAAATCAAGAGCGTATAAATCTAAATATTTATTTTTTTCGACTCCTGCAGGTGAAAGATCAATAATTGTAATACCAGAACTGCGAATAGCTTCATTTAATGCAGATAAAAAAATAGGTACAGAATGACGCTCGGGAATACTAAATCTTTCTTCAATATTATGTTTTTCTAACACCTTAACTTGCTCTTTAAGTGCGTTTAAGTCTTTCTCTTTCTTAATTAATCTAGGTATTTGAGACTCCATAGATTTTATATGGCTTTCTCTTTGACTTGCCTTTGATATAATTGGGCTTACCAATATACCATAAAATATAAAAACAAATAGAACAAAAGTTACTATCAGCACAGGTAGCTTAATTTTCAGAGGAGTATCAATAACAATTACCGAGTACTTGTTAGATAAAAGAAATTTTCTAATTTTATCTACCATTTCACACTCTCCCCTTTAAACGCATTACCTTCACCAAACTTAAACTCTAGAGAGAAGCTTCTTTGACCATTTTTTTCTGATCCTAGGTTTTTAAGTTCCACTTTTTTAACTCTAAACTCTATTTCTAAGTTTTTCATAAAAATTGAAAGTAATTTCAAATCTCTAACATCACCCGTAATAACAATGATATCAGTATTTGATACATAATTAATATTGGTAATATATAACTGGTCGGTAATCGCTCTAGAAATCTTCTCTATACCGAGTAATATATAATACTGGCTAGCTTTAATATTTGCCAAGTCAGATGATACATCTAAAAGTTTATCTCTTTGATTTTTTACGTCTGAGTATTCTGCTACATTTTTATTAAGCTTACTAATTTGAGTCTGGATATATCTCTCTACCTTTATGTCTTCATCACTAGACCACGAAAATATTATCGAAAGAATAAACATTGATATAAAAGCTACCAATACCATAAATGCTAGATCAATACCTATGTAAGTAAGCTGTTTTTGGCGCCAACGGCCACGCACAAAATTAAGATCTTTCATTACTACAAAGCCTCCTTCATAGCAATCGCCACTGACATAACATATCTATATGGCTGCTCTATGCTCCCAAAACTCTGGGAATCAATATTTACAAATGGATTAAGTATTTTACAATTTTTTTGAGATAAATCTTTTATTGACTCAAAGATACTTTCAAAATTTTGCTTAATTCCATATATGTATACATTATTATCTTGAACTTCATCAAAACTGTCAAAATTACTTTCACTAAGATCCAAAGACATAAAATCCATAAACCTTAATAGTAGCTGGATAACTTCATCAACATAAGCTATATCACTAATATTTTCATCAAAAATTTTAACAGATTCATAACTTTTTAATTCGCCTTGAGGAGAAAAGCTATAAATAGATAATTTATCTGAATATAAGCCTAAAAATATACTATCATTTGCATGCTTAGATATTTCACTAAGATAAAGATTTGAAACAAAATCACTAATCGCAAGCTTATCTAAAGCACATACAGATAAAGCTCTCTTTGCTTTATTAGCAGTATTATATAACTTTTTCATCTTTTCATTATCAGATATGTAATAGACTATTAACGTACCATTACTTTCCAATTGATCGTAATAGTCATATGCAATATCAGCATAACTCTCTGGGAAACGCTTCTTCAAAAAGTATTCAGATATATAAAAAAGTACACCTTCTTTTTTGATTATCTCTAGTGCTCTTTTATCACAAGAAATTTCTTCTTTTGTAACATCAATTTCATTATAACTAGCAAAACCTAGTTTAGTAAAACGGCCAAGTTTATTCCTTTTTATTATTTCCGCAATAACGCTACCAACGTATTCCGTTGTTAACTCACCTTCAAAATATGCTTCAGACGTAAAAATATCACTATCACAGCTAACTAGCGCATAGCTATCGCCTTTTCTGTCAAGCTTCACACTAGCAAGTGAACACCTATCATATTCAACACCCAAAACTGTTCTTTGAGCTTTTTTGCGTCTTTTCTCAAGTAATAACGATATCATAAAATTTCTTATAAAAAACTGTAGCCAAAAATTAGATACTCTATTTCTAGATATATAAGTTTGTTTATTTTATAATTAAATCCACATTAAGTAAACTATAGTTTTAAAACGTTAAGGCTAAATTAACTATGCGTATAATACTTTTAGGTGCCCCTGGAGCTGGCAAAGGGACTCAAGCAAAAATAATCGAAGACAAATATAGTATCGCTCATATATCTACAGGAGATATGATTAGAGAGACAATTAAGTCAGGAAGTAATATTGGTCAAGAACTAAAAAAAGTGCTCGATGCCGGACAGTTAGTTTCAGATGAATTTATCATCCAGATTGTTAAAGACAGAATTTCTAAAGACGACTGTAAAAATGGTTTTTTACTAGATGGAGTACCTAGAACAATAACTCAAGCAGAAGAACTAGACAGATTGGGTGTAAATATAGACTATATAGTTGAAGTTGATGTTGCTGATAGTCTATTAATAGAAAGAATAACAGGTAGAAGAGTTCATCCTGCATCTGGTAGAACATATCACACTAAATTTAATCCCCCTAAAGTTGAAGGCAAAGATGACGTTACAGGAGAAGATCTGATAACCCGTACTGATGATAATGAAGATACAGTTAAAGAAAGACTCTCTGTGTACCATGCTCAAACGTCTAAGCTAATTGATTTTTATAGAAACTTCTCATCTGCAAATACAAAAACGCCAAAATACATAAAAATAGATGGCGATCAAGCTGTTGATAAAGTATCACAGGATATTTTTAACCAACTTAAATAGCTATTTAATCTAAACACTCTAGCAACAATTCTGTAAATGATATGTATTCCAATTCTCCATGATATGAAAGTCCTATCTGACAGCTACGATTAAAACTAACTCCAACCTCACAGTCTTTAATTTGTGGCTTAAGAGATTCTAAACTTGTAGCATTTAACTCAGGAGTTGTAAAACCCTTATCTCCTGCAAACCCGCAACAGTATATTTGCTCAGGAACAACTACTGATGTACCACATTTTTTTAGTGCATTTACATAACTATTATCAATATTTTGTTTACGAGTAGAACAATCAATATGCAAAGCTATTTTATTATACTTTTTTGTTAATTTGATGTTATCTAATTTATCTATAATTAGACTGTTAATATTTATAATATCCAAATTTTGATCTTTAGCAAAATTAGCACAGGAACTATTATCAGTAACCACATAGTCATACTGAGTATAATCTATACTCTGCTCCAATAAATCTTGAGATGCATGTTGCTGAGTATGATTCGCCTGTGAGTGATACATTTGCCCACAACATTGATTATTCAAATTCTGTGGATAATTAACTTCAAAACCCAGCTTTTCTAATATTAGTTGACTTGGATACTTTGTATATTTTTTACTACTGGCGAAAATTCTATTTGGACAAGCTGGTAACAATAATACTTTTGGCTTTGTATTTTCTCTATTAGAGTCTATAAAGCTTGAGGATTGTACTTTTGGCATAGTTTCCAAATATACTGGTATAGATTTGAAGTTATTATGTAGTAGCTTAGTCATACCTTGAAGATTCTTCTTTCCTATAAAATTAGCAGCTAAGTTCCCCAATTTAACTTTTTGTTTCGCTTTAGTTATTTCTTTGTCATGATTAACTAGCTTGTTTTGCAGCTTTTTCTGACTAAGAATAAAATCACCAGTATCAATATCAACTGGACAACGAGTTTTGCATAAACTTGTTGTAGCACATGTTTGTATACCATAGTAATCATAATCTTTAAGCCATTGTTGTTTTTGATTACCATCTAGAGTCTGAATCTTACGAGCAACAGAGTTTCTTTGTCTTGGAGTCAAACTTAAGTTTCTTGATGGACAAACAGGCTCACAAAAGCCGCATTCCATACATTGATCTATTTTCTCATCAACACTATTTAATTCTTTGAGATTCTTAATATGCAGACTCTTATCTTTAGTAAGTTTAACATCAGGGTTAAGAGTGTTTTTAGGATCAAAAAGCTTTTTAATGCGCCACATAATATTCAAACATTTATCACCCCATTCCACTATCGCAAATGGTGAGATATTTCGTCCACTTCCATGCTCTGCCTTAAGCGAACCATTATACTTCTCTGCAACTAAAGAAGTAATTTCTTGCATAAATTCATCATATTCAATTAACTGTTTCTCATCATTAAAATCAGGAGTAAGAACGAAATGAATATTCCCAGCCAAAACGTGACCAAATATTGCAGCATTGGAATAATTGTATTTGATAAATAGCTGTTTAACATCTGTTATCAAGCCTGGTAAATCAGCAATATTTACTGCTACATCCTCAATAAGCACAGTACTGCCGTTTGGCCTTTGCCCAGCAATTGTAGGCAAGACACCTTTCCGAGCTTTCCAAATGGTTTGAATCTCTCGCTCATCTTGCCTAAAGCCGACTTGATGAAGAATATTTGCCTGCTCAATACTTTGATTTATTATATCAAGTTTATTATCCAAGCTATCTTGACTATCCTCAGATACTTCAACCATAATCGCAGCAATATCAGAACTTTCAAGGTTTATCAAAAAGGGCTGTAATTCCACTACATCTGCTACTGATTTCAATGATAGGTAGTCAAGTAATTCAACAGATGAAGGGGTATATGGCTCAAGCTCTGTAGTCAGTCGCACTAGCTCATCAAGGCTTCCATATATTAAATTCAAGGCCTTAAATTTATGGTCAGCAACAGTATTTAATGTCACATTACTAACAAAACCAAGAGTACCTTCAGAACCAATGATTAATCTTTCTATAATTTTTATTGGATCATCAAAATCTAAAAAAGCATTTAGACTATATCCACTAGTATTCTTGATTGAAAATTTCTTTTTAAGAAAAGCAACCAAATCTTCATCACTCTTTATCTGACTATGAATAGCTAATATTGAATTTATGAAATTCTCATTATTCTCTTTAAAACTCGTAATACTAGCAGAATCAGATGTATCTAGCACCTGACCATCGGCAAACACAACTCGCATTGAATCTAAAGTGGCATAAGAATTTTTTGCTGTACCACAACACATCCCACTAGCATTATTTGCAATGATACCACCGACCTTAGCACTATTAATTGAGCCAGGATCAGGCCCAATTTTACGATTGTATATCTTGAGATATTTGTTAGCATTCTCCCCTATTATGCTTGGTTCAAGCTTAATCTTATTACCATTATCAAAAACCTGATAATTAAGCCAAGCATCAGAAGATAAAACCACAAGTACTTCATCAGTAACCGCTTGACCAGAAAGACTAGTTCCAGCCGCCCTAAATGTTAGCTTAACATTATATTGATTTGCTAATTTAATTATCTCTACGACTTCTACTTCTGTTTTAACAAATATTACTAGTTTCGGCACCATCCTATATAGGCTAGCATCTGTAGAATATGCATAACGCAATAATTCATTTTCAATAATTTGTTTATCTTTTAAAAATTTGCTTAGCTGTGATCTAAATTCATTTAACATTGGAAAAAATCTCTAGATATATACTTGATAGAAGTATACCTAAGATTATACTGAAGATTAATTATTTTTCAGTGAATAGCATATATTTAGCCAAGTCACGAATATCATTTTTACTTTTAAAATTTGATTTATGCAACCATATTTTAATTTTTTTATTCGAACCTTGCTGGACGGCATAAAGATAAATCCAGCTATTAATGACAATATACTTTCTAACAGTCCAAAAATCAGATTCTTTAGCATTTATAACAAATGTTAAAGAATTATTATCTAAGCTATTGGGTAAAATAATAGTTTCAACTACTTGCTTATTTGATACAGCCTCGAACAATATTGATACTAAAATCAAAAATATACCAAAAAAAAGAATAACATTTTGGTTATAATAAACACCAATAACAAAACTTGTCAGAAAGACCATGCAACAGTAGATAAATTTCCTATATTTTCGAGACTTTTTGACTTCTAATCGCTGCATGATCGTAATGTTTTAGATCAAATCATAGCCAAGTGACTTCAATGCTCGATCATCATCAGACCAACCACTTTTTACTTTGACGTGTGTTTTAAGGTTAACTTTCATACCAACCAATCTTTCGATGTCTATACGGGAATCAGTACCAATTTTTTTAAGCTTAACTCCTTTTGCACCAATAACTATACCTTTTTGGCTATCTCTTTCGACAAGTATACTAGCATAGATATCAGCGATATCTTTTTCTTGATCAACCTTATAACTATCTATTTCTACAGCTATTTGATAAGGCACCTCACTACCAATAGTTCGCATAATTTTTTCACGAATTATTTCAGCAACCATAAATTTAATACTTCTATCAGTGATTTGATCATCCTCATAGAAAAAATACTCTGATTCAGGCAAAAGTTTCTCGACTCTTGATTCAAGTTCATTTACATTATGACCTTGCTTAGCAGAAACATATATCACATCATAGAAGCTTAATTTTTCTTTAACGGACTCAATAAACATTGACGCCTCTAATGATTTCTTTTTATCAACCTTATTAACAACTAAAAATATTGGGACTTGCGAATGCTTTAATTTCTCTACAATATTATCCTCTAACTCGGTCCACTTGCCCAACTCAACAACAAATAAAATTACATCAACATCTTTTACCATAGTTGTCGCTGCTTTATTCATAAACTTATTGATTGCTTTAGGTTCTTTTATATGAATGCCAGGAGTATCAACATAAATAAACTGTGTATCTCCAAGCGTTTTGATACCCGTTATTTGATGTCTTGTTGTCTGAGGTTTACGCGAAGTAATACTAACTTTATATTTTAGTATATTGTTGAGTAAAGTAGATTTACCCACATTAGGTCTACCAATAATTGAAATATAGCCACACTTTTTCATAAAAATTTCACAATAAAAATAATATATTGATTTTAACAGGTATAGAAATATATTTAAGCAATATTTACTCATAACTATGTTTAAAGTACGATGTCTCTTGTGATTATAGCAACCCCTTGTTAAAATTTTGGAGCTTGGTACATAAAGCAATAAATATAAAACTTAAGTAAATATGAAACAAATAGGTCGTAAGTTAATTTTAAAAAGAATGATGTTATTGGTATTTGCCATTAGTACTGTTTTTAGCATCTTTCCTGCTAGTAATGTAACACCTATATCTAATCACATAACTATCAGTAATCCTTGCAGTAGTGCTAGTAGCGCATCCACTTCAACAACTATAAGTTGTAACAGTATTAGTCTTGCAGCATTTTTAGCAAGATTCAAGCAAATTTCAAATATCTATCGGCCTATTGGTATTCTATTTATCAAGATGATTTCAGGACTAAGTTTTTTATTGATAGAGCGTATTTATCGTCCACCAAAATTTGTTTTTTGTTAATGATTTAATAATATCTCTAGCCATTTAACACTCAGTAAAAATGGTTATTAGTTTTATACCAAAAATAGCAAAAAAGGTATTTATATGTTACAGAAAACAAAGTTATTTTATGTTTTAATATTAGTTGGAATAGGTTTTTTATTGTCTAGCTTTGCTAATGCTTCAGCTACGCAACAAAACCTAGTAACTAATGCAATCGATAGCATTGCTCCAGGCTCAATGAGTCTAGCTGATAAAAGTATGTTAAAACAATACAGTGTTGATAGGAATTTTCAATTACAAGTCAAAATTCTTAATGAAAATACTTTAATAGCAACATGGAATATTAAGCCAGGCAATTATCTGTATTTAAAGAATTTTAGTTTTTATAGTCTAACCCCACAACAAGTCAATATTCAAAAGGTTATTTTTCCTAAAACATACCATATTAAAGATGATCCTTTTTATGGGCGAGTAAAGATTTATAAAGATAGTGTAGCTATTAAGCTAAAAATTAGTAGAAGCAATAAAACTATTAATAAATTACCACTAGTTATTGCTTATCAAGGCTGTTCTGAAAGTGGTATTTGTTTTGCTCCTATTCAGCAAAAATTTAACCTTGATTTATCATCAACTAACAAAATTTACGAGGGTGAAGAATATTTTGGCCAGTTACCTAAAGAGCTTCAGAAAAAATTAGATGTTACACATTCAAATATTGGAGATAGCGATTATACAAGTTTTTTAAATCATACAAATATTGTTTGGGCATTTTTGATATTTTTTGGCTTAGGTTTGTTATTGACGTTTACACCTTGTGTTTTACCGCTATTACCAATCATCTCAAGTATTGTTACTGGACAAAAGCAATTAACGACAGCAAAAGCATTTAGCATTTCATTATCTTATGTTTTAGGGATGGCGATTAGTTATGCAGTAGTTGGGGTATTAGCAGGAATTTTTGGAGGTGGTATCCAAAATATACTTCAAACACCATGGGCAATTGGGGCTATGGCATTATTGTTTGTGGTTATGGCTGTGGCAATGTTTGGAGTTTTTGAATTAAAAATACCATCATTCATACTTAGTTCTGTAAATAATCTAAGTAGTAAACAAAAAAGCGGCACCTATATTGGCGTATTTATAATGGGTATATTGTCAACGTTGATTGTTTCAACTTGTGTAACAGCTCCTTTGGTAGCAGTACTAGCTTATATTAGCTATTCAGGTAACGCCTTTTATGGAGGACTTATCTTATTTGCGATGGGGCTTGGTATGGGTGTGCCAATCTTAATTGTGGGAACAACTAGTGGCTCAATCTTACCAAAAGCTGGTAATTGGATGCATACGGTCAAGCATATATCCGGATTTATGCTACTTGGATTAGCAATTTATATGTTATCAAAAATTATCCCTGCACGATTTACTCTATTGCTAACCGGGATTTTGATTTTAAGCTTAGCAGTTTACTCAGGTGCATTTAGTTTTTATATCAAAACTGCATCAGCAAAAGTAAGGCAACTTTTTGCTTATATATTTTTGATTTACGGAAGCACATTATTAATTGGATTTCTAATGGGTAATACAAGTATTATTGAACCTTTAGGAGCTACAGCAGCTCAAATAAACCAATCACAACTAGAGTTTGAGCAAGTTACTAATTCAAAACAATTGCATAGAGCTTTAGAAAAAATTAAAAAACAAGGTAAGCCTGTTATTGTTGACTATTATGCAAACTGGTGTTTGGACTGTCAGTATATGAAGCATACAACTTTTGCAGATCCAAAAGTGATTAATAAACTTAAAAATTACAAATTAATTCAAGCTAACGTTACCGATGTTGGACAGGATAGTAGCAAGTTATTGAAAGAATTTAATCTTTTTGGACCACCTAGCGTGATTATTTTTGACCAAAAGGGACATAAAGAGAAAAGTATTGTTGGTAAAGTCGATGCTAAAGAGCTACTAAACTCAATCTAAATTATGCGCTGAGCTTGTAAGCAATAAGTTTAATCACAATTAAAAGTGGCTTAATTAAAGTTACTTCAGTGATACAAATATTTATTTCATAATCTTAGGAATAAATATTTTTTAAAGAGAATTATTAAGAAATAGATCAAATAAATAGTAATCAAGACGTATGACGTTTTACAAAGCTTGAAAGTCTATTCATTGCTTCTTCAAGTTCTGGCATTTCATTTGCACAGCTTATTCTAGCAAATCCAGACAAACCAAATGCTGTGCCTGGCATCATAGCAACATACTCTTCTTCAAGCAACGCATTGCATAACTCTATATCACTACTAAATTTTGTGTGTTTGATTAAATCACGAATATCTGGGAAAAGATAGAAAGTACCATCGGCATTCTTGACATCAATATATGGCATATCTTTCAGAGACTTTGTAACAAATTGCTCTTTTTGCTTATATGAGTCAACAAAATATTGCAAATCCTTAGCAGGCATTTCCATAGCAGTAATAGCTGCATACTGGGATATAGAACAAGCACAAGTAGCTGATTGTGATTGAAATTTTTTCATTGCATCATTAAGCAACTTCGGAGCAATAGTAAAACCAACTCTCCAACCTGTCATAGCAAAGTTTTTTGAAACTCCACTAGCAATTACATATCTATCAGCCAGATCAGGAGCTACTTCTGTTACTAGAGTTATTCTATTGTTAAAATAAAGCTGATCGTATATATCATCACCTATTATCCAAATATTAGGATATTTTCTAAGCAAATTAGCTAAATCCTCAATACACTTTCTTGAGTAAATTAACCCTGTTGGATTGTTAGGTGAATTAATAATAATAGCCTTTGTTTTTTCTGTAATACGCTTTTCTAAATCTGTAACATCTATTTCAAAGTCATTTTCAAACTTAGTTTCAATTGCTACTGGCTTAGCTCCAGTAAGGGCAATCATATCTGGATATGACACCCAATAAGGAGCAAAGAAAATAACTTCATCTCCTTCTTCTAAAATACAGTTAAATATATTGTGTAGACTATGCTTAGCGCCCGATGTTATACAAATTTGATCTGCAGCAAAATCAACATCATATTCTCTTTTGTATCTTGCTGAAACCGCTTCTCGCAGTTCCTTAATACCGTCAACATTAGTGTATTTTGTGATATTATTGTTAATAGCATCTATACCAGCTTGCTTTATAACTTCTGGTGTGCTGAAGCCAGGCTCTCCAATAGCAAGCGAAATAACATCATGCCCTTGGTCTTTAATTTGTTTTGCTAATGCTGCCATCGCATTAGTTGGTGAAGTTGAAACATTCTGAATCTTTGTGTTTAGTGATGCCATTTTAGTTCCTTATAACTTTTCTACTTTAAACTCATTATGTTTAATCTCAATACAAGAATAATTGTCTATATATGTGTACAAGTCAGAATCAACCAAGGGCTCTGATAGTACTAAATAACCATTTTTTAACTTATGCTTTTTTGATAGTTTTAGAGTTTCTATAATATCTTTATAACTTATATAGTATAGCGATGGTTCATTACCAATGGTAGACATTTTTAGCGAATATGATGTATGTCCATTCGAGTAGGCAATACTTGCTTTAACTTTTTCTTTCAAACCATTTCTAGATTGGATTTTTGTTATTTGCTCAATAGATTTGGCTATAGCTGTCGTTGGATTCTTATCTATATCATTTGATAAAGCTAATAAAAATATAGCTTCTGAATCTGTAGATCCTAACCTTGCTTTGAAATACTGAGGTTTGATATTTTGCTCAATCTCTTGACGAATCTCATCAAAATCACCGATAGAACCATTATGCATAAATAGATGCTTATCAAATACAAATGGATGAGAATTAACTCTAGATGTTGGCGCAATAGTACTAGCTCTTATGTGTGCCATAAAATTTCTACTTTTTATGTGCTTAGCTATAGATATCAAGTTTTGATTATTCCAAGCTGGTAATGAGTCCTTAAAAACTCCTGGTTCTTTGTGCAAACTTGTATACCAACCAATACCAAAACCATCTCCATTAACAGAAACAGCGCCTTGAGATGAATGTATACTTTGATGTATGAGTGAGTTCTCTGGATCTACCAATAAATCACTCATTTTAATTTTATCGCCATGATACATTAGCCATCTACACATAAGATTATTCTCCTTTTGTTTTCCAATGACTAGTCCCTCTCAAATAAACTGGGAAGGTCTCTTGAGTTAAACTTTGATTTAGTTTTTGCTGCTGATACATATCAAATACATAGTCTACAATCTTATCTACGTCAATTTTAAAATCATTATTAACTATTTGTATCTCAGCTATAGATTCTCCTATTAATTCATAACCTGAGTACAACTTTTCTGAATATTCCTCAAGTTTATAAACATTCTCAGAAATTATTTGATTTGTTTGCAAATCGTAAAGTCCTAAATAGAAATCTCCCATCTTGGCATCAAGAATCACGGCTACCTTGCCTGATGTTGTTGGTGTACTTTTAGCTAATGCAAACATACTCGAAAACCCTACAACAGGAATATCCAGGCCTACAGCAAAGCCCTGACTTACTGCTGCTGCAAGCCTCACTCCAACAAAGCTACCAGGACCAACACCATAAGCTATAAAATCTAATGATTTCATATCTATACAAGAGTTATCAAAAACACTTTTAACCATCTCTAGTAAGTATTTATTGTGTTGCCTAGGAATCTCCCTAGTATCACCATATACTCTCTCATTGGCAGATAATACCACGGAACAATATTTACTCGATGTGTCAATTATCAAAAAATTCATTATCCAAACAACTCCTGTTTAATAAAAATATTCCTGAAGAATTATAAACCTTACTATAATAAATTAAAAATCATCATTCATTAAAAAAAGATAACTTTGCATAAATCACATACAATATGTAAAATCATGTTCTATATTAACCGATCCTAGCCTATTTATATATAATGTTACATTGGTTCCCTGGGCATATGCATAAAGCTACTAAAGAGTTTCGCAAAAAAATGCCATCTACTGATATTGCTATTGAGATTGTGGACGCACGTATTCCCGACTCTAGTAGCAACCATGTTTTAGAAGATATTGTCGGAGATAAGCCGATAATAAGAATTTTATCAAAAAGTGATTTAGCCAACCCTCAAGTAACTAAACAATGGTTGGATTTCTATAGTGGTAGCGCCATCGCAGTTAATACATTACAAGACAAAAATATAGCAAAAAGAATAGTTGAGTTAGCTCAAAAAAAATGTCCTAAAAGAGGCACGGTTTTAAAGCCCACTAGAGCTATAGTATTTGGACTACCGAATGTTGGAAAATCAACAATGATAAATAAGCTTGCTGGCCGTAAAGTTGCTAAAACAGGAAATGAACCAGCCGTAACTAAGCTACAACAACGCATCGATATCAATAAAAATTTCATGATTTTTGATACTCCAGGAATCATGTTCCCTAGCCCCAAGAGTGAAGCTAGTGGTTATAGAATCGCAAGTATTGGCTCTATTCGTGATACGGCGATGGACTACGAAGGTACAGCTCACTATCTTATAAACTTTCTCAAAGAGAGAAATACAAAAAACTTCTTATCGCGATACAATTTCATATCTGAGCAAGATTTTTTAGAAAAACACCCTCAAGAAATAATTAAAGATATATCTGCTGTAAAAACCAACTACAATATAAAACAGGCTTCTAAAAATATAGTCCATGATTTCAGAGCAGGACATTTTGGTAAAATTTCCTTAGAAGACCCACTAACGATACAGCAAGAAAAAGAACAACTTCTTCTAAATCTAAAAAACCAAGACAACAATATCTAATTGTCTTAAAATAAATATAAAGTTATTATATAGAATAGTTAGATACATTTATTTGAAACTATAGTTAATGTCTGAATCAAAAAACACTTCAAAAAAGCCAAAAAGAATTGGTCACATAAAGGCAAATAAGAAGAATATACTTGGCGCTATACTAATTGTAACTATTCTCAGTGGAGGTGTCTATGGTGTAAGTAGTTATCTAGATTATAGACATAGCAAGTTTCTCAAAGAATATAATACTGCTATCACAGATATTAAAAGTCACAATAAAAGTGGTTATAAGAATGCGTTCAACATTATTAAAGAGCTTGTAGATGATGATGAAGCATCAGCTCAAGATTTTTTCTATTTAGCATACTCTTACCAGTATGGACTTGGTACAGAAAAAAATTATTTTGATGCATATAAATATTATAAAAAGTCAGCAGCCCTAAACTATCCACAAGCATTCTACCAGATAGGTACTCTCTACAGAGATGGACTAGGAGTCAATAAAGATAATAAAAAAGCCATAAAATATTTTAAAAAGTCCTACGATTTAGGTTACAAAAAGTCAATATCATCTATCGCAAACATGATTAATTCAGATAACAACCTAATTGCAACTATTGATTCAGAAATTTTATATGACATTTATCTAGCTTATCAAAATGGTAAATTAACCAATGAGAATGAAAAAAACATAGATAAATACATTACAACTGCTGCAGCTAATGGTTATGAACCAGCTATTATTGTTCAAGCCCGAGACTTTACAAAAAAAGGTGATAACTATAGAGCTCTAATGTTATGGCAGACACTACTGTACAGCTCTGACCCAAAAGTGGCAGAACTAGCAAAAAAAGAAATCGTAAAAGTCGAAGAACTAGTTAAGCAAGAAAGGTTAGAAACACTAGAAAAAGAAAGACTAAAGCGTATTGAACTACAACAAAACTTGCGAAAAAAACGAATTGAGAAAGCAAGAAGAGCAGAACAAGTAAAACAAAAAATCGAACTTGCTCTATCAACACCAAAACAAGAGATACCAAATCTAAATGGTTTAATCTATTTAAACCTATCAAGAGTTAATAAAGGCCAGTTACAGCAATTTTACTCAGATATACTAAAGTCCTCTATTGATATGAAGATGTTAGATATTAATGATAATTTAGATTATAGCTATATTGATGACTTCTTAATACTATCAAAATACATTGATATTAGATCGTCTTTAAGATTTGACTTTGGAGAAAAAGCTAACAGTAACAAGTATGAGGGAATTGTTTATTTTTTCTATAATAATGAAAATAAATTTATTAAGCAGTATGCTATTAAGGCTTTAAAAAATATACAAGTAAAAGACTCATCACTATCACCAAAATTAAAAGATTTTGAAAAAATAAAGGTTATAAATAATCAAGCTCAAAGTACAAAAGAAAATAGAAAGCAGAATAGCAAGCTTAAAAAAGCTCCTGAAGAAAAAATTCAATTAACTCATGAAGAGAAAGTCCAAAGAATGCAAATCTTTGCTCAAAAAGGTGACTTTAGACAGTTATATAAGCTAGAACAGGCAGCAAAAGGTGGTGATGCTTATGCTATGTACTATGCTGGAGAATATTACTACAACGCAAAAGAATACAAAACAGCCCTTGACTACTTTAATAAATCCGCAGATAAAGGATATGGTCCAGCCTACTATAAATTAGCATCCTTGTACTATAATGAAGAGCAAAACGGCGTGCCTTATGATAAACAAAAAGCCATGTACTACTACAAAAAGGCAGCTCAGCTAGGTGTAAGAAACGCTCAACATATTTTAATGCTTATTGAATAAAAACCTCTTCTGCTTACTGGTATTCACCCTTTTTCCAGTGTTTACGACAAACTGAAACATATTTTGTATCAATATCTTTTAGAGAATCATCATCAACAACTATTGGATTTCCTTCTTTTACAGCTTTACCATTTTGCACCATCATATTAAAACTAGCTTTTTTACCACAGAAACATATAGTTTTAACCTCCTCTAAAGTATCAGCAATTGCAAGTAATAAAGCCGAAGTTTCAAAGGGTTGGCCCAAATAGTTTGTACGAAGCCCATAACATATAACAGGTATATCCATTAAATCAACAACATCAGAAAGTTGCCAAACTTGCTCTTGAGTAAAAAAATGTATTTCATCTATCAATACACAGTCTATTTTGTGTTTTTTATTATATTCTTTAATAAACTCAAATATATTATCATGATCTGTCAAAGAATAAGCATCTTGATCTATACCTATGCGTGACTTGACCTTATTTAATCCTGCTCGCTTATCTATCGCAGAAGTTAAAACCAAAGGTTTTCTACCTCTATCCTCATAATTATAAGCTACTTTTAAAAGATCTAATGTTTTACCAGCATCCATTGCTGAATATCTAAAATATAATTTTGCCACTTTTTTTAATCCTTAATTACTGCCAACTTCCATACATAGGATTAGGAAAAATATAATACTTTTTGCCAAATACGGAATACTTATCATTATCAACTTTTCTCATATTCTCTTGTGTCATCTTAGGAAAATCTTGAATATTATCACCAAAATAAGCTATCACACTATGTGCTGGTAATTTTCTAGTAAAGATAATATTATCCGAATATTTACCTGTTGTTACAGCTTCAAACCTGGCATTTTTATCATGAGGTTTTTTAACACTATCATTAGAGAACAAAATTTGATCATAATATATACCTTCTTTTGTTAGATTCTCTTCTGTAGCTTTAATTATTTTATCATCTGAACCGTAACGATTTGTTACAAAACTAACATATCCACCTAACTCATGTACTTTATTTGTAAGCATCGCTGCACCTGGTAAACCTTTTGCCCTTTGCTCAACTATACCTTCTCTAAACTTTTGTTCACTATAACTATAATCTTTATAATTATCATACTCCTGCCAAGAGTTATCTAATACAGTCTCATCAACATCTAAGATAATACCCCAAGTACCTTTTTTAAGATGTTGTTTTTCAACTTGATACTCTATTCTATGCCCTGCTAGATTATAGATTTCAAGATATAGTGCTCTTCTTTCATCAGAATCATGATACCACTTAACTCCATCAATATTTGGACTGTCACATGTGGTCGCATACCCACTAGCACAACAAAATTGTAAGGCAACAAAAACAAATAATATAGCTTTCTTCATTCTATCCTCTTTACTTTTTTCTTATAATATTCACACCATGACGAATTGGTAAAACCAATGTCTCCAAATCATCTCTTTGACTTACATATTTATTAAAACTATCCAGTGCTTTTGCTCGTTTATCTTGGGGGTTTACTACCTCACCACGCCAAAGTATATCATCTACGATGATAACTCCTTTATCAGATAGCTTATCAATCAAGATATCAAAATACTGTTGCGTTTGTCTTTTATCAGCATCAATAAATGCTATATCTATCTGATCTGGTAGGGTTGGTAATATATCAATGGCATTACCCTGACAGTACTCTATGTTAGGATATTGAGCTATAAAATCTTTTGCAACTACTTCGCCTGACTGATTAGTTCTATCAATTGTATAGACTTTTGTATTAACAGATACTTCTGCCATTGCGATAGCCGACATTCCAGTAAATGTGCCAACATCCACACAAATTCTTGCTTGAGTCGTAAATACAAAAAATTGTAGTAATTTAGTCACCATCTTTTCTGATAGCATCTGAGCACCATGAATAGACTCTTTAGTAATATCATTTAAACGATTAAGATTAGTTGATAAATCACTCGTATGCTCAATACAGTATTGCCAAATACTATCTTCAGTAAACTGATTTTGTTTCATGACAAATAAGAATATAAAATAATTGACTCCGAGTATTTTGCATTAATGATAATCATTAGTCTAGACACTTGCCGTGCTTTTAATTAAATTTTATGATAGAATTTGCGAGCATTTTATTATAAACAACTCTCTTATACTTAGAGAAAAATTACTAAACAGAATAAATATATAAAGGTTTCAAATCAATGAAAGAACAAAAAAAAGTTTTTATAAAAACTTTGGGTTGCCAAATGAATGAATATGACTCGCAAAAAATGCATGAAGTATTAGATGAGCATTTTCATACTGTCAAAACTGATGACTATAAAAACGCAGATATAATTCTAATCAATACATGTTCAATTAGAGAAAAAGCCCAAGAAAAAGTATTTCATGAGTTAGGAAGATGGAAAAATCTTAAAAAGAAAAATGAAGACCTAGTCATTGGTGTTGGTGGATGTGTTGCATCTCAAGAAGGTGAAAATATAATTAAAAGAGCTCCTTTTGTAGATTTAGTATTTGGTCCTCAAACAATTCACAGACTGCCTGAAATGATCAAGCAAAAAAGAGAAACTCAAAAATCTCAGGTTGATATATCTTTCCCAGAAGTTGAGAAATTTGACTTTTTACCTGAGCCAAAAGCTGAAGGTGCTAAAGCATACGTATCAATTATGGAAGGATGTGATAAATATTGCTCATACTGTGTAGTACCATATACTCGTGGACCTGAAGTTAACAGACCATTTGAAGATGTACTTGGAGAATGCGCAGCTCTAGCAGAGCAAGGTGTAAGAGAAATTACTCTATTAGGACAGAATGTAAATCACTACTTAGGTCCAATGGAAAATGGCGAAACTGCAGATTTAGCATTACTAATTCACTTCATAGCTGAAATAGATGGTATTGAAAGAATTAGATTTACAACTTCTCACCCAGTAGAGTTTTCACAAAATCTGATTGATGCTTATGGCAGTGTACCTGAACTAGCTAACCATTTACATCTACCTGTGCAACATGGTTCAGACAGAGTTCTAATTAATATGAAAAGAAATCATACAATTTTAGAATTCAAACAAAAAATTAGAAAATTAAGAGCAATCAGACCAGATATTACTATTTCATCTGACTTCATCGTTGGCTTCCCAGGTGAAACTGAAGAAGATTTCCAAAAACTTATGGATTTAGTAAAAGATGTGAATTTTGATCAGTCATTTAGCTTCATATATAGTAAACGTCCTGGTACCCCTGCTGCTGACTTACCTGATGATACACCAATGGAAGTAAAAAAAGATAGATTAAAAAGACTACAAGATTTATTAAATAGTAATGCCCAAATTATTTCTAGACAAATGGTTGGAACAGAGCAAAGAATCTTAGTTGAAGGTACATCTAAAAAAGATGATAATGTTCTAGCTGGTAGGACAGAAAATAATAGAATTGTTAATTTCATGGGCGATAAGTCTTTGATTGGTCAGTTTGCTATGGTTAAAATAACGGAAAACTTACCAAATTCTCTTAGAGGAGAGCTTATTTAACTTATGAATAAAACTCAATTTGTTCTAGAGCCTTATAATTACGATGCTATGATGCTACTTTGTGGCAATCTTGATGAAAATATTCGTGCGATTGAAAATTACTTCACTGTTGAAATTAAGCATCGTTCTGATGAATTTGAGATAACAAGTGAATCAAGTGCTAACAATACTCAAGCAAAAAGATTTATCAAGTCATGTTATGCTGAAATTTTAGCTGGAAATACTGAGCTTGATTTAGAACAAATCACAACAATTCTAAACGCTACTGCAAAAGAAAAAATAGCTTCAAGCAATAAATCTCAAAAGAAAGTTGAAGAAGCTGAAGTTCAATTAAGAAGTAAAAAGCTCAAAGCACGTACACAAAACCAAGCAATTTATCTAGATAATATCAAAAATAATTTTGTTACATTCGGGGTTGGTCCTGCAGGTACTGGTAAAACTTATATGGCTATTGCCTGTGCTGTGTCTGCCTATGAAAGAGGTGAAGTTAGAAGAATAGTACTTGTTCGACCTGCTGTTGAAGCGGGTGAAAAGCTAGGCTTTCTACCTGGTGATTTAACGCAAAAAATTGACCCTTATTTACGTCCAATGTACGATGCCTTGTTTGATTTTATGGGTGTCGAGAAAGTAACTAAACTAATAGAAAAACAAGCCATTGAGATAGCACCTTTAGCATATATGCGTGGTAGAACTATTAATGATTCTTTTATAGTCCTAGATGAAAGTCAAAATACTACTAAAGAACAAATGAAAATGTTTTTGACAAGAATTGGTTTTAATACTACTGCTGTCATAACAGGAGATATAACTCAGGTTGACTTACCTAAGAATGTAACTTCTGGCCTAAAACACGCCCTATCAATTCTTGATAATATTGATGGAGTAGCTATTACATATCTTAAATCAGTAGATATTGTACGCCATCAAATAGTTCAAAAAATTGTAAATGCTTATGACAAGCATGAAGAGAATACTAAAAATGGATAGTCTAAATTTAAATGTCATGAATGATGACGAACACCCCATACCTAATCAAGATTTACTAGAAAAATGTTTTGCTCTCGTAGCTGATAAGCATAATATTTCGCAAGCTGAAGTGAACGTAAACATTGTATCAAATCATGAGATACAGCAAATTAACAAACAATTTCGTAATAAAGACAAGCCGACAAATATTATCTCTTTTGAATTTGAAAAACCTGAAGGATTACCTGAAGATATAGCTAATGACTTTTGGGGAGATATTGTTATAGCTCCGGAAGTACTTCAGAAAGAGGCTCTAGACCAAAATAAAAAGCTAGATCATCACTGGCAGCATATTTTTATCCATGGATTATTACACTTACTAGGTTATGATCATATTACTGATCATGAAGCCGAAGAAATGGAAGACTTAGAAATTGAGCTATTAGCTAAGCTAGATATAGCAAATCCGTATATTGAACAAGAGAACTCAAATGTCAGAAAATAATCATTTCATAAAAAAACTTACATCGAGTATTTTTAATATTAAAAATGAAGATGCCCTTATTGATGCTATTAATAGAGCAGCAGATAATGAGGTTATTGATAAAACATCACAAAATATGCTAATTGGTGCTATGAAAATATCATCTTTAGATGTGGGTGATATTATGATTTCACATACTAAAATAGTTGCTATAGATATGTCAATGTCTATAAATGAAATTTTAGAAAAGACTATAAACTCCAGTCACACACGTTTACCAGTATACTGTAAAGACAAATCTGAAGTTCTAGGAATTTTGCATTCTAAAGATCTATTAAAACTAATTTTTGAAAAAGAAATTGAATCATCTGATGATGAGGAGTTAAAAGCAGAAGATATCAAAACTATACTTCGCCCTGCTATTTTTATACCAGAAACAAAAAAACTTAATGCGATGCTAAAAGACTTTAAAAATAGTCAAAATCATATTGCTATTGTTGTTGATGAGTATGGTGCAATTTCTGGACTAATAACAATCGAAGATGTCTTAGAAGAAATTGTTGGAGATATAGAAGATGAGTTTGATATTTCTAGTCAAAATATTATCAAAATAGCTGATGATAAGTTTATAATTGATGCTACAACATCAATTGAAGATTTCAACGAATATTTTGCAACCTCGATAGATGATGATGGTGATTATGACACTATTGCTGGGATGATAATTCAGACTTTAGAAAGATTACCTGAAAAAGGCGATAGTATTGTTGTTGATGGCTTGAAATTTATAGTACAAGAAGCAGATAATAGAAAAATCATTAAAATTTTAGTCGAAAAGTTTAAAAAGTAATGAAAAAAATTATTCTAAAAATCACTCCACCAGTATTAAGTGGTGCCTTACTAACGTTAGCTTTTGCTCCATTTCGCATCGATGTATTAGCTGTTGTAGCTTTAGTAGCTTTTTTTTATTTACTGTATAGATCAGTTAGAATTCGTGATGCTTTTTTCACATCTGCATTATTTGGAATAGGATTCTTTGGTACTAGTATATCTTGGGTATATATAAGTATTCATCTATTTACCGAATCAGTAGCTGCTGGACTATCTGCTGCTATTGCATTAGTAATTTTACTTAGCTTCCTACATATAATACCTTTTGGTGTTTTTAGTCATATTCTCACACGTAAAGCTAGTAAATTTGCTAAGCTATTAATTTATCCTGCATTGTGGACACTATTTGAGATTGTCAAAGCAAACCTTCTATGGGGAGGGTTTCCTTGGGTTTCTCTCGGTTACTCACAGACAGAATCACCTCTAATTTGGTATGCAAATATTGGAGGTGTTTATTTAGTAAGCTATATAGTTGCTTTGATTGCTTGTCTAATAGCCTTTTTCATCTGTAACAGCACTTCTACTAAGAAGACAATTAGTGTTGTAGCTATTATAGTAGCGTTATATTTAGGTGGTTATCTTATTAAACACAATCAACCTGAAATCCAAACGAATCAACCTCAAAAAGTAGTTTTGATCCAGGGCGATTTTGTCCAAGGGTTTAAATGGGATCGTGATAACTTTGCAAAAATGCAAAAGTACTATCAACAAGCTGCATCTAAATACAAAGATTCTTTAATAATACTATCCGAAAATGCTATCCCTAATTATCGACAATTCATGAGTGAATATTTTAGAAATCTTACAAAGTTAGCAAATAAAAATAATAATGCTATGCTCATAGGATCTTTAAGTGCTGATCAATCAACTGCTGGAACTAAAATTTATAATAGCTCAATCATTATTGGCAAAGGTGAAGGCGTTTATAATAAACACCACTTAGTTCCATTTGGTGAATATTTTCCAATTAAGTTTTTTGGATATGTGGATAGTGTTGGTCTTAGTAGTTTTAATGCTGGTGATAAAATACAACCTATTATGACAGCCTTTGGCTCTCCTATTGCTAATTTTATTTGCTATGAAGTTGCATATCCTGAACAGGTTCGAGATCAACTACAAGGTGCTAAGCTTATTTCTATAATAAGCGATGATTCGTGGTTTGGTGACTCGATAGCACGTGAGCAACAGCTACAGATATCTCAAGTAAGAGCTATAGAGAATAACAAATATGTTCTTACAACTACAAGCAATGGTATTACAGCTGTTATTAATTCAGATGGAATAATTGTCAAAGAACTACCTAAAGATACTCGCACCTCTCTTGAGCAAACGGTTTACCTCAATGATTATCATTCTATTTGGATGAAAGTTGGTATGTCATTAATATGGTTACTAATAATATTCAGTGTAATAGTTGGCATAATTATCAAAGAGAAATCACAAAAAAAATAATTATACTTTTCTCCTGTAAAGGATATGTTATAAACATTTAGATATTCCTTGTCCGACTTTAAAAAAAGATAAATACTTGCTATATAAAAATTTTTGTTTAATACAACTCTTCTATAAACTCTAACTTACTGGTTATGACAATATGTTAAACTCAAATGAAACGCCTACTATTTACATCTTTATCCTTAGTTCCAACATTTTTACTAGCAAACACTACTCTAGATGACTCTTTTAAGAATTTGGAAGATAAACATCATGGTAAACTCGGTATATACACCGTCAATACAGATGATAAAACTAATATCAGCTACAATGAAAATTATCACTTCCCAATTTGTAGTGTTTTTAAATTTTTATTAGTTGGTGCAGTTCTGGAATATGATATGCAACACAAAGGTTTTTTGGATAAACAAATTCTAATAACACAAGACGATATTGGTACTCTAGGTTATGCTCCAGTAACAGGCAAAAATATTGGTAAAACCTTGACAATATCACAGCTCAATCATGCGGCTATTCTAAGTGATAATCCTGCTGCTAATATCCTTGTTAGAGAGATTGGGGGCTTGGAAAAGCTTAATAAATTGGTAACAAAGCTTGGAGATAAAGATACTATTATCAAGAATGATGAGCCTGAAATTAACCGCACAAAACCAGATAACAATATCAACAAAACAACACCTAAAGCTATAACTCAAGATATCTATAATCTAGCATTTGGTAATATTTTAGATAAAAAACATCGTGAAATTTTTATAGGATATTTACAAAAAAATAATACTGGTGCAAATAGAATAGCTTACAGTATGCCTAAAAATTGGATAATTGGTGATAAGACAGGAACTTGTGGAGAGTATGCAGCTACCAATGATGTAGCGATAATTTGGCCACAGGATAAACAACCTTTTGCTCTAAGTGTTTTATATACAAATCCTAGTGATGTAAAAGCTCCAAGTAATGAAAAAATTATTCAGCAAGCATCTAAGCTCGTTGCAGATAGTCTATTAAATAATAATAGCTATAAATAAGATGTACGCCACATAGAAGAGACATTATTTACAACGGAATCCCTATCTTGAATATTAGTCAAGAAGTATAATCCAGTTCGTTGTTCAATATCCTTAATTGATACTCTATAATTTGCAATCTTTGTCTTCTCAACTCTTGCATTAGGCATTACAAAAGCTATGGCTTGATTTTTAGAAGGTACATATATTATCTTAAAGAAGTAATCCGGCACCGCTATCTTATTATCACCTATTGTTTTATGTATTTTCTGCTTCTTATATATAGGACCTGTATATACATAGATTGAATCATACATATTTGCCCAAATTCGCTCATCTGTTTCCAATCTCTCCCAACCTTGCCTGTTTAATCCGGCTTTTTGAGGAGACATATTTGATAATAAAAACGATTCATCAGCAGATTTTTTACTAAAGTCCATTGAAGCATAAGATGCCAAATGTCCTCTATCATAACCAGAACGATAATAATCATCTAATGTAGCTCGATAAACAAAAGGTATATCTCCATCCTCTTTAAATTTATCATCTCTTTTTAGTTTATTAGCGACTTTTGACCTTGTAAGCTTAAATGCTACCCAGCTTGCCTCTTTAGTCTGATAATTATATCCAACCACATAACCATCACGGCATAAATAGAGATTTGATTGTCCTAACCCTTCTGTCACATCATAACTAGGATTACCATAAGCCAAAAAACCATGACAATAATCAGTCACTGCAGGCAGTGTTCTAACGGGCGGATACTGCTTTAGGTTCTCGAATTGATTTATTTGCTGTTGCTGACCTTTTGCACTATCACTTTCAGAAAAGAATTTTGCAATTATATTTTGATTATCTTTAGCAGTATATTGCTTTAGTGGCTCGCTAGTAAAATAGTTATATATTTTATAACGTAAATCTATAAATTTTTCTTTAATATCAAACTTATCAAATAGAAGTCCTGAAAAACCTCCACTAATAGTTAATACCAAAAATAATACTATCTTTACATAGCTAATTGACTTCTTATTGTCTTTGTTAGAGTTTTTCTTTTTTGCTGCCATGTTTACCTATTTTTTATCACAAAAATATCACTAGAAATTTTCATCTATATTAATTGAAAAATATTAGAAATAAAAAATTATTCAGCTATTTAATATGTCTTGTCTTGAATAATAAGAAATCTTTGACTTCTTGATCTTCGATTAATGGTAATACTTCTTTTCTAATTCTACTATAGTAATTGTTTATAGTTTTTTTCTCGGTATAAGTTAGCATCCATGTTTCAATCAACTTATATTCATAAGGTACTAATGTCAAATCCTCAAAACAATAAAAAGGTCCATGCCCTGTAGGAGAATCTTGATTACGTTGTTTTACATAACACAAATTTTCAATTCTAATGCCAAACTGACCTGGAAAATATGCTCCTGGTTCATTGCTTAGAATCATGCCAGGCATTAGCTCAACTTTAGAAGCTGAGTTTATACGTTGAGGACCTTCATGCACACCTAAGAAACTACCAACTCCATGACCTGTACCATGAGCATAATCTGAACAGAAATGCCATAAATGCTCACGTGCTAATATATCTAAGTGAGATCCTGTAGTTCCTTTTGGAAAGACTGCCCTGCCTAAACCAAGATGACCTTTTAAAACTAATGTATAGTATCTTCTATGTTCATTAGATGGTCTACCAAAGTGAAGTACACGAGTAATATCAGTTGTTCCTTCTTTGTACTGACCTCCAGAGTCACATAGTAGAGGTGCTTGATCATCAATTTTGTTTAGATTTGCATCTCTCTTAGCTGAATAATGAATAATCGCACCATTAGCAGCATGACCAACAATATATGAGAAACTATCTTCAACATAACCCTTTTGCTTAGCACGAAACTCTTTGAGCTTTGCCATCGCATCAAGTTCATCTATCCCTTGATAGTTGTTCTCCATCCAATGCCACCACGAAATAAATGCTGCAGCATCCTTTTTATGAGCATCTTTTGATCCATTTATTTCTACAGAATTTTTAAGAGCTTTACTTAAAATTATTGGGCTAGTATCTTCGATAAGTTTACTATGCTCATTTTCTTTGATTGCTAATTTAACAGCATAGCTTGCAATATTACTATCAATAACAAATTTTGCAGCAAACTTTTTCAGATCTGTAAAAAACTCTTTATAATCCAGAACAATAATATTGTTTTGCTCAAAATCACTTAGAACATCTTCCGTGACTTTATCTTTATCAATATACAAGAAAGTACTTTCAACTGTAACCACCATATAACAAATTGCTAATGGCGTATTTTTGATATCTCTACCTCTTATGTTTAAAGTCCACATAATTGAGTCTAAGCTTGTTTCTATCAAACACTCAGCTTTGATAGATTTCAAATATGTTCTAAGATTTCTCAACTTTGAATCAACAGATTGACCAGAATATTGAATCTCATGAGCAAATATTTTCTCTTTAGGCAATGCTACTTCTTGATTAAGCTCTTTTTGAGCCTGAGCTACCAGATTAGTATTATCAAAAACAATTTTACCATCAACTTTTTTTGCTATTGATAATAAATTTTCCGCTCTAGTAATACCTATTTTTTTTGGATCTATCGCAAGTGTTTTACCAGCTAAATTTTCTTCAAGCCACTCTTCTATTTTTGAAGAAAAAGTTGTTTGCTTCAATAGTTCAAATTCATTTTTATCAAGTTGAAAATCTGCTTGAGTGAAGTACCTACCATCTGTAGAAAGATAAGACCTATCTAAGCCTACAAGCACATCTCCTGCTGAGCCATCAAACCCACTAATCCAACTACGGTACTGCCAGCATTCTGGAACATATTCATTATTATGATCATCTATAGATGGAACTAGATAAAAATCATAGCCCTTCTCTTTCATCAACCTTTTTAAAACTTGTAATTTTTCAGACATTTTATCCCCATTAGATATATTTAAATTCATTCAAACCATACAAATGTAGCTTGTCTACCTGTAGTACCTTCTTTACGATAAGAATAAAATCTTTTGTTACTGTAAGTACATAAGCCAGAGTCGACTATATCAAAACAGTGATTATCATTTAATATTTGTCGAGCTACCATTTTCATATCAAAAAGATATTTATCTTCACTTTTTGAGCGAAATGCTTGTCCATAAGCTTCATGCTGCTCTACAAATTTATCATGAACATCACAGCCTACTTCATAGAAGTTTCCAGAGATACAAGGACCAAACCAAGCTACTAGATCTAAGCCAACAAACTCTTTGAGAGTCTGCTCTAATATTCCTTGCAACAAACCTCTCCAACCAGCGTGAATAGCAGCTACTTTTGTCATCTTTTTATCAAAAAGTATTATAGGCAGGCAATCTGCTGTCAAAACTACACAAGCCTGCTTAGGCTTATCTGTAACTATAGCATCACAAAAATCACCACTATATTCTTCAAAATATGTGACAATATTTGTGTGATTTTGCCTTAACCATTTAATATCAGCGTTGATGTACGATCTAAATGAATTACGATTTTTTTCTACAGCTAAATGCTTATCACCAACATTATTTGCTAGATTAAATTTAGCATATTTATCTTTACTAAAGCCTTGAGTATTATTTGTATAACCTAGTTTAAGTCTAGCAAAAGGCGTATTTACAAAAACTACTGACATCCTCTTAAACTTACCTATTTTTTAGCGTAACGATTTTTAACATAATTCTCGACAATCTCTATAAACTCTTTTGAGATATTATCACCTCTGAGAGTATGAGCTTTTTTGCCATCTATAAATACTGGTGCTACAGGAGACTCTCCACTGCCTGGTAAACTAATACCAATATCAGCATTTTTTGACTCACCTGGACCATTTACTACACACCCCATTACCGCTACTTTCATAGCTTCAACACCATGATATTGGTCTTTCCATGTATGCATTTTTTCATCTAAATGATCTTTAACTGTACTAGTTAGCTCTCTAAAAAATGAGCTAGTAGTTCTTCCACAGCCTGGACAAGATGTCACACTTGGAGTGAATGTTCGCATACCAAGATTTTGTAAAATCTCTCGACAAACTCTAACCTCTTCTGTACGTGGAGCATTTGGTGCTGGAGTCAATGATACACGTATAGTGTTCCCTATACCTTGTTGTAATAATATCCCCAAGCTAACAGCACTAGCAACAATACCTTTTGTACCCATACCTGCTTCAGTCAGCCCTAAGTGTAGAGCATAGTCACACTCTTTAGCAAGCTTTTGATACACCGCGACTAAGTCTTGAACTTCACTAACTTTACATGAAATAATGATTTTATCTTTTGCTAGACCAAGCTCTTGTGCATACTTTGCACTCTCTAATGCCGAAGTAATAAGCGCTTTATGCATTATTTGCTGTAATGTTAATGGACTTTCTTGAGCATTATTCTCATCAATTAATCTAGCTAATAATGCCTGATCTAAACTTCCCCAGTTAACTCCAATACGAACAGGCTTATCATTTGCAATGGCAATCTTGATAATCTCTGCAAACTGAGTATCTTTCTTTTTACCAAAACCCACATTACCTGGATTTATACGATATTTTGCTAATGCCTTTGCACACTCTGGATATTTGCTAAGTAGAGTATGACCATTATAGTGAAAATCACCAACCAAAGGTACATAGCAATCATGCTTTGCCAACTCTTTAACAATCTCTGGCACAGCGGCAGCAGCTGGCTCATCATTAACGGTAATTCTAACTATCTCACTACCTGCTTTATGAAGAGCTAAAATTTGCTTAACTGTCTTTTCAATATCTGCAGTATATGTATCTGTCATTGATTGGACAACAACCGGATTATTTCCGCCAATTAAGACATCTCCAACTCTTACAACATTTGTTTTACTCATATAAGAACCCAAAAAATTATATTTATATTTTTAAATAATTTCACGAAAAGTATACAATGTAAGATTATATCATCATAAAGATTAATTTTCATAAGCTATGAACTTTAAAGAATTAGAAAATTACTTAGATAACTACTTTGATATTGCTCAATTTAAGGACTATTGCCCAAATGGTCTACAGATTCAAGGAGATAGAGATATCAAAAAGATTGTCACTGGTGTCACAGCATGTCAGGCACTTATAGACCAAGCTGTAAAAGAGAATGCTGATGCCATTATTGTACATCATGGTTATTTTTGGAAAGGTGAAAGTTACCCTATCGTTGGTATGAAGTATGAGCGTATCTCAAAACTTATAAAAAATGGTATACACCTATTTAGTTATCACTTACCTCTAGATGGACATTCTAAAATAGGTAATAATATCTTATTAGCAAAAAAACTAAATCTTACAAATATGGAGTTTTTTGAAACAGGTTCCAAGCCTGATATTTCAGTGATAGGTAACTGTGATTTAGATTTAGATACTTTTAGCGATTTAATAGAAAATAAACTTGACAGAAAACCAACTGTAATTTCTACAAAACAGCAAAATAAAAAAGTAGCTATTTGTACTGGTGGAGCACAAGACTATATTGAATATGCATATCAAGCCGGAGCTGACACTTTTATATCCGGAGAGATCTCTGAAAGAACAACACATACTGCTCGAGAACTAGGTATAAACTATATCGCAGCAGGACATCATGCTACAGAAAAAGAAGGTGTTAAGGCTATTGCTGAATTACTTAAACAAGAGTTTACTTTAGATACAAAATTTATAGATATAGATAATCCAGCCTAGTTACACTCATTATTTCCGAGGTAATTCTTGAGAGACTCCTTCAGGATATCCCCTGTAAGAGATAATCTTTTTATTATTACTTGGGTTAATAATTCTATCTATGTATCCCAAAAATTTAGTGTTATCAGTTCCTAGCCTATACACTAAACTATTCCAATTTATTTTTTTATCTTTGACAGTAATATTTGGATCTGCCCATGATGCCTCAGCCAAACCAGTCATTTTCGGAAATGCCATATACCATAAATGATTAGCATTATTAATATTCTCTGACCATAGAGCTCCTTCTAGACCCTTTATATTTTTAGCGTCTTTTGTTGATAAACTTGTAATCGTTGTTTTTGAATCTAAAGCACTATTTAAAGCAGCATGAGTATCTGCATATTCATTAGCCCAGTAAAAACCAGGCTCCCAAAAATCTGGATTATATGATAAATCAAAATATGTATCATCAGCATATGCTAATACTGTAGAGTAACCAGCCTTTGCTAGTTGCTGTGCTTCATTGTATCCAGAGCTATTAAATGCACTCCAAACCCAAATATATCCGGTTTTCTCAGAAGGTATTGAGTTTTTATCAATACCTCCCGCTAAATTTCCATTAGGATCATTTTGGACAGTTTGTTGCCATCCAGATATTCTAAGATTTGTATTTTGTTGCAACTCTTTGAAAAAATTATGCGATTTTTCTAATGCATTTAAATCTTTTTGATTTTCACATGTCGAGTCATTAGTCCAAGCATCAGCAGAAACTTCATCACCACCTACACTAATTTGTGGCTCAAAATATACTGTATTTTGGTTATCAAAAAGTTTATATATCTCAGTTACAATCTGATCAATCTTAGCTGTAAACTTTTCTCCTTGAGTATTTGATTGGTTATATAAACACACTGGTAAAACATCATCATAATACCCTTGTACACTTATAAAGTCACTTTTATCAGATTTATTAATAAATATATCTGGTGCTGAGTCAATCAATGCTTTAGCATGACCTGGCAAATCTATTTCAGGAATAACTGTTATTTGTCTAGCATTTGCATAACTAATAATCTCTTGAATATCTTTTTTTGAATAATATCCCTCATAAATCGTTGCAGCTGTTGGGTAATTAGGCGATATAATATCGCTATCTTTTATTTTCTGATTAAAGTAATTTGATTTATCTAAATTTGCTTGTTGATACATTTGTGCCGAAATAGTTGAGCTATCATTATATCCTCTTGTACTGGCTCTTTTAACATCTACACTATCTAGAGCTAGCCTAAAACCTTCATCATCAGAAAAATGAATATGTAAAGTATTTAACTTTTGGCTTGCCATAGCATCAATTAGTGTTTTTATTGTCTGAACACTAAAGTAATGTCTAGCGACATCTAGTAATATACCTCTATACTGAAATCTTGGTTGATCTTTGATTGTTACTTGAGGAAGTATCAACATATTACTAGTATTTTTACTACCAACATTATCTTTTTGATAAAGGTTTCTAAGTGTTTGGATAGCATAAAATAAACCAGCATTTGTCTGATATCTAATATAGATCTTATTATCAATTATTTTTAAAATATAGCCTTCTTTATTTTTAATAGATAAGTCTTTTTTAAGAATAATACTCGCATGACTTTTATCAGTAACTACTTTTAAGTCATTAGTTGTAATCTTATCTGTTTTAAAATATTGATTTAACAATTTGATATTCTGCTTACTATTAGAATCATCCACATATACTCCATTGTCTAAATTTATATTTTGCTTTGAGCCAATATCACTAATACTTAGGGGAGTTGGTATCAGATGATATTGATTAGCAAACTCTGAAGAATCACTGGTAATTGAGTTATCAATATATGATTGTAAATTTTGTTGTATTCCCATATCAATCTTAGCTGAATCATAGCCTTGAATGCTTGAGATTTCCTTAGTATCTTTAAATATATAAGCATCTAGATTAGCATTGGAAGTTATTATATTGCCGTTAGAGTCAATCAAAAAGAAGCTTTGAGGAAGAGATGATATATTACTAGGAGTCCATTGGTTATTATTCTCAAAATTAAATCTATATGTATGCCCTGCTTTTAATTCAAAATCAGTGATAACTCTAAACAAATTACTATACCCATCAGCATAGATCGGCATAGTAGCCAGATTGTCTGCTTTTTTAACATAAATTAAATTTGCCGATTTTTTAGTGCTTAAATCAGTTACCTTAAGAGTAAGATCAGGATTTACCTCCTTAGATGAGTTATAAGTTCTTGGCATGTAAAAACCAAAAAGCCAATTTCCTGTTTGATTTTGATTAACTTTGATATCAATATTCATATCAAAATTACGATTATTTTGACCGATATTTTTTATTTGAATTTTTTGTACATCAAAATCAGTTGCAAATCCACTACCAATTAAACACTGAGAGCTAAGTAATACAGCTATTAAATTCTTTTTCATATATGCCTTATATCAAATTGAATTAATTTAAAATGATAATAATTATTAAAGATATTATCTAAACAGTTTGATTATTGAAAATAAAAGATAAGAGAAAATATAGAATTAATAAAATTTATTTAATGAAATCTTGTTCGATTTCTTCTAGAGTACGTCCATTTGTTTTTGGTACAAATTTAAATGCTATAAAGCTATACACCAAAGTACATACTCCGCATATACCCAAAATCACACCATAATTTCCATTAAAATGTTGTGTTACAGGCATCACTGAAGAAGCTAATATTGCAGAAGCCATACTATTTAAGAATAGAGCCACTGCTAAACCTTTACTTCTGATATTGGTTGGTAAAAGTTCAGACATAATAACCCATATATACGCTCCTGGACCAATTGCAAAAAAGAATATATATAAAATAAATCCTATAAGCAAAACTATACCTTTTGCTGAAGTATCAGGCATCGTATACATAAGCACAGCCAGAGTCAGTAAAACAATAGAAACCATTAAAGTCCCAAAAGTAATTACAAATTTTCTTTCAATTTTATCTGCTATAGCTACTGCTATAATTGTTGTAACAAAATTAAGACCTGTGATTGCAACACCACCAACCACAGCAGCATATACAGAACCTAAACCGGTTTCTTTTAGCATTGTTGGAGCATATTGCAAAATACTATTAATTCCTGTCATTTGAGCTAAAATAGCAACAGAGAATACTATAAGCATTGGCATCAAATAATGTCTTTTAGTAAGACTTGATAATAAACTACCTTCATTCTTAGTTTTTTCAATCAAAGCCTTAACTTCTTGCATTTGCTGTTTTGCTGCATCTACACCTATTGTTTCTGTCAAAATCTTCTCTGCTTCTTGTTCTCTATTTTTCATAATCAACCACCTAGGAGACTTGATTAAAAGAAAACCGCCTATGAATACGATTAAGCCAGGAATTAAAGCTGTAAGAAACATATTTCTCCAATCACCAGTTTCTAAACCAGTTGTAGGATCAGTTGATATAAATAGTAGACTTACAGCAACAGATATTAATATACCTGCTGTGAGAAATAGCTGAAAACATGTAACTGCTAATCCTCGAATCATGCTAGGCACAGATTCTGTTAAATACAATGGAACTGTTATAGATATAAAACCAACAGCCACACCCTGTACTAACCTCGAAAAAAGTAAGAAATTATAACTTTCAGCAAAGTAAATCATAAATACTGATACTACGAATATTAATCCAGATGCCGTGATAATATTTTTTCTACCAAAAATATCTGCTAATACTCCACCTATAAGAATTGCAAAAGCTCCTCCAAATAACACAGAACCACCTAAAAATGATTCTTGAGCAGCAGTCATACCTAACTCAGATTTAATAAAAGGCAAAGCTCCTCCGATTATACCGATGTCATAACCATATAACATTCCACCCATCGCTGAGAAAAATATAATCATAAACACCTTTAGCTTATTAGCTTCTTTCATTGTTTTCTCCTTCAAAGATAAAACTATAGTAAATACCTAAATTAAACTGTTTCGGTAACTTTTTTTAGATTACTAGGACTATCCGGATTATAACCTAACGACAATGCTAGATCATTAACCATCAAATAGAATTTTTGCAATATAACTACAGTTTCAAGAATTGGATGTGTTGCTACATTAACATGTAGATGAACTTTTGCATCAGATTGATTATCTGTTGTAGCGAAAACAGTTCTAACTCCTAAATCAGTCATTCTCTTGACTATATCACGTGTACCTTGAGCACTCTCATCATGTTGCAGTATGGTAAATGTTGTAAAAGTCTGATTCATCAAAGCAAATGGACCATGTAATACTTCGGCTGAACTAAATGCTTCTGCATGTATCCCACATGTTTCTTTGAATTTCAAAGCCATCTCTTGGACTATCGGGAATCCAAAACCTCTTCCGATGACAAACATGTTTTTACTTTTCTTAAGCTCTTCTATAGCTGGAGTCCAATCAGAATTTAGACTCGTTTCCAGTGTTTCAGGGAGACTATTCAAACTTTCCAAAAGAGCTTGATCTTGATTATATTCAGCTACAATACTTACTAGTGCAACTAATGAAGTTATTACACTCTTGGTTGCTGCAACAGCATTTTCTGCATCAGCTCTCACAGGTAAGACCAAATCTGCGCTGTCTGCTAAAGGTGACTTTTCCACGTTGACTATAGCTAGTGTAGTACACCCTGCTTTCTTGCAACCTTCAAGAGCTAGACGCAAGTCAGGGCTACCACCGGATTGTGATATACCTATAGCTAATGTATGCTCATCGCCTATATTTTTATTATAAATAGTCGTTACAGAAGGTGGTAGCGAAGAAACACTAAATCCTAACTGAGTCTCAAATAAATATTTTGCATAATTTGCCACACAATCAGAACTTCCTCTTGCTACAGTAATAACTCTTTTAATGTTCTTTTCTTTAAGAGTTTTGACTATAGATTTAATGATATCTTTGTTAAGTTTAAGTTGATTGGCAACTTTTTCGAAACTACTACTAGCTTCTTGATGCATAAGCGTTTTTGTCATATTAATTGATAAAGTAAAAATTATAGGTAATCAATTATAGGCTTCTTTTTTTTATTTTTACAATAAAAACATCTATCAAATATAGACAATTGTTATTAATTTTTGATAAGAAAAATTCATGCCAGGTATGTAGTATACCAATCTAGTAAACTATGTTAAAATCCATCTCTACAATTTTATATAATAAGGTTAAAAATATGGTGGTTTTACTTATAATATCAATCTCTCTTCTAATATATCTACATGTTAAGCAAGTTAGCTTCAACCTTAGAACGATATTAGCACTAGTTACAGGAATTATTATTGGCATTGTTTACAATTGGACAAATAGTTATAGTAATAGTTTCATACAAATTAGTAATATTTTAGGTGATGGTTATATCTCTTTACTTAAAATGTTAATTATCCCTATTGTATTGACATCAATTATTCACTCAATAATAAACCTAAGAAACCATAAAAGCTCATATATAATAAAGCTTGCTACAAAAACAATCATAATTTTACTTGTTCTTACTGGCATAAGTGCTGCGATTGGCTCAACAGTTGCTATTTTAATGAAGCTTGGTCAAGGTATAGATCTTAGCTCAATGACTGCAGTAACCAAAGAAGCAAAATCAGCCACTCTATCTGAGAATATACTAAGCTTCTTACCAGATAATATTTTTCAACAAATGGATAAAAATAATGTTATTGCTGTTGTTATATTTGCTATATTAATTGGTTTCTCAATGCTTATAGCTCATCGTGAAGATAGTAAGCTAGCTGATCCATTTATAAATTTTATTGATTCTGCTTTTTTTGTAATCAAAAAACTAGCAAAGTTAGTTATTGCAACTACACCTTATGGAGTGCTAGGACTAATGATACAAATGAGTATTGAATTAGATAAAGGAAGTATATCTGCAGTTATTTCTTTTGTTTTAGCTTGTTATATAGCTATGTTTATAGTTTTACTTATGCATATAGCATTGCTTCTGATATTCGGTACAAATTTAGTAAAATTCTATAAAAGTATATGGAGAGCTTTACTTGTAGCTGCTACGTCTAGATCAAGTATGGGTACCCTACCACTATCTATAAATGGTCTTAACAGATATGGATTATCAGAGACTATTTCTACATTTGCACCTACTATGGGCACCACTATGGGTATGAATGGTTGTGCAGGAGTATTTCCTGCAATATTAGCAATTATGGCTATGTCTGCAACAGATATGGATATAAATTTTGCAACAATACTTACTATATCTCTAATCTGCATGTTTGCTTCACTAGGTGTTTCTGGTATTCCTGGCACTGCGTATGTAGCCGCTGGCGTCGTATTTACATATTTTAATTTACCATGGGAAATTATTGGTTTAATACTAGGTGTAGACGCTCTTATTGATAGTTTTAGAACACCTCTAAATATACATGGAAGCATGACTACAGCAGTAATAGTAGATAAAACTACCAAAGCTTCTTAACACGCTAATATTTAATAAACTATTTAAGTACCACAAAAAGTAAATCTAACTTTCTCTTGCTCTAAAGGCTCTGACATATATTTCTTAGTGAACGCGTTGAGTTTATATGGTGCTTCAAGTGCTGTCACAAGACTTTGAAGAATACTAAAATTACCATTTTCTGCAAACTCAAGTGCTTTTTCAACTTGATGATTACGCGGAATTATTACTGGATTAGATTTCATCATACTTTCAAAATTGATATCGTAATTGACATATTTATCTAACCAATCTTTTAAGCCTTTATTCCGCAAGTAATCAAAATTATTATAGCTTAGATTATAGAACGTATTTGTATAATCTAACTTATGTTTAAACATATCAGTGAGCAAACCGGAAATAAGTTCATCATCATATTCACTATTGATACTAAAACCTATTTTACTAAGAAACATTTGTCTCCATTTTTGCTTATAAATTTCCGAATAACTTTGCAGTTTATCTTGAGCTAATTCAATAGCTTCATCCTCATCTGTTGAAATAAGTTTCAATAAACTTTCTGCTAGTCTTGCAATATTCCAGCCAGCAATTGATGCTTGATTAGCAAACGCATATCTTCCATCTCGATCTATTGAACTAAAAACAGTATCAGGATCATAAGTATCCATAAATGCACAAGGTCCATAGTCAATAGTTTCGCCTGAAATAGTCATATTATCAGTATTCATAACCCCATGAATAAAACCTACTCTTTCCCATTGTGTTATTAAAGTTGTCTGTTTATCAATGACATAGTCAAGTAAGCTCAAAGCTTTATTATCAGCGTATGGAATATTATGTCTAACAATCGTATAGTCTAATAACTCTTGGCTATAACTCTCCCCAAGCATAGCTGCATACTGAAAAGTACCTACTCTAATGTGACTACTTGCAACTCTAAGAACTATTGCTCCTTGTTGTAATTTATTTCTTTGAATATTCTCACCTGTTGATATCACAGCTAAAATTCGGCTAGTAGGTATGCCTAGATTATGCATAGCTTCACTAACTATATATTCTCTAAGCATTGGCGCTAAAGCTGCTTTACCATCACCACCCCGAGAGAACTTAGTTAAGCCAGCTCCTTTTAGATGAAAATCAACCAGCTCCCCATTTGGTTTTTCATATTCACCAATTAAGATAGCTCGACCATCTCCTAACATTGTAAAATTACCAAACTGATGACCAGCATAAGCTTGTGAAATTGGCTTTATACTACTATACCCTAACAAATTTTTTAATAACTCTTGTGCTGATTTACCTTCTAAATCTAAGCCCAAATCCTTGGCTAAACAGTCATTTACAATCAGTAACTTTGCATTAGGATATCTGTATACTTTTTGTTGTGAATAAAACTCATTAGATAAGTCTGTATAACTATATTGTAAATCAATCATAAAACCTATACTTTACTATTTTAGTATAATTTTAGCAGAGTATAGATAATATCATAGCTTTTGAGGTAAAATAGATACCATAAGCGCTAGGATAAGGAGTCAAATAGTTATGGAATATCTCAAACTAGCAATAGTTGATTCTGAAAACTATAACAACTTCTCTCATATTTCTGAGGGTAATTTTGACAGAGTAATTGTCTTTACAAATCCACAAGAATTAGAAGCAAACTTCAATAAAACCCAAATCTATCATAACTTTGAACTTGTACCAATAATTTATGGTGAAGGCAACAAAGATAATATGGATGGTTATATCTGTGCTAAAGTTGGTGAGTATGTCGAAAGATATCGTGATTTCCGTACTTACCTTAGCATCACAATTTTTAGTAATGATCGAATTTTTAGAGGTATTGCATCATACTATACACGTAAGGGATTCAATATAGCTACTGCTGCTCCTAACCAATGCGACACTGGTAATAGTAATACTGATCCTAAAATACGTATCAAAAAATTCCTGTCTTGCCATGAAAGCGTTGTTAATAAAACATTCAAAAAACACTTTAATGAAAGCAATCAAGATGCCTTCCATAGACTCATTAGAAGACATTTAGACAAAGATATACCTAGACAAATTACAGATCTTTTCGTTGAAAATAATATTATATTTTTTTCAAATAAATCACGTAAGATTGGTATTGATGAATCTAAGTATAACCTTTTGTAATGTTTTAATAAGGTACTGGATATACGATTTTTATAATGCTAAAATATTGCAACTTTTTATTCACTAATCATTTTTTTAGAGTTAATTATGGAATATAGAAAATACATTTGTATCGTTTGTGGTTTAATTTATGATGAAGCTGAAGGTTGGCCAGAAGACGGTATAGAACCTGGTACTAAATGGGAAGATGTTCCTGAAGATTGGGAATGTCCTGACTGTGGTGTTGGTAAGGATGAGTTTGAACTATTAGAAGAATAATTTCTTAAATGGTCTCCTTGTTTCAAGAAATATCTTTTGAAGATAAAGATTTCATTGTAATGAGAGATGATCTAAATCACCCGATTTTCTCTGGCAATAAAGCTAGAAAATTAGCTTATCTTCTAAAAAACCCAGATAAATACTCTCACATTAAAACCATTGTATCTTTTGGTGGTAATCAATCTAATTTCATGCTGGCATTATCACAGCTAGCTAAGATCAAAGGCTGGAATTTCCATTATTGGATAAAACCACTACCAAAATTTCTTAAAAACGCTAAAAATGGCAACCTAAAACTAGCTCTAGAAAATGGAATGCAGTTATTTGAGACTACAAGCTCTCTAAAGCTAAAAAATATAAAGACGAATTACAATATAGACAATAGCCTTTATTTCTTTGATCAAGGTGGTAGAAATACTCTCGCTGAAGAAGGCATAGCTGACTGTGCTAATGAAATCAAAAAGTACTGTCTAGAAAATAATATTGATAATTATAGTATCGTTGTGGCATCTGGTACTGGCACAACTGCATTATATCTTGAAAAGTATCTACCAAACAAAGTCTACACTATTGCATGTGTTGGTGATAATCAATACTTAAAAAATCAATTTAATGATATTGATAGTAGTTTAAATCATCCTAGAATTCTCAATTTAAGCTTTAAAACTCATTTTGGGCAGCTAGATACCCAAAATTACGCAATATACCAAAAGCTTCTAGAGCAGACAGAAATTGAGTTTGAGCTACTATACGACCCTATAGCTTGGCGCGCATTATTAAATGAACATCATAAACTTACAAAGCCTATTATCTATATTCACTGTGGTGGAACTAGTGGCAACGAAACAATGATTGCTAGATATACAAGACTAACAAAATAACTTGTTAAATATACTGTGCTACTAATATTTTATTTAATTGCTTTCTTAATTCAACAATATTTGTCTTCACAGATCTACATAGATTATATGTAGTATTAAGCTTCTCTGTTGTTGAATTACTAAACCTTATACTACTAAGATTCGCCCTTGGAGAACTTTCAATAGCTGTTAAGACTGTAGATTCTTGTAAATCTAGAGGCTCCTGTAATATTTTTACTATCTGTCGAGCATAGGCTTTGATTTGCTCAGTTTTCGAAGAAAAGTCATGCTCATGGTTGATATATTCAAACATTTTATAAGCTATAGACATTCTCATTTGCTCTTCGAGAAAGATATAAGCTAATTGATGTTCTATATTTTTACTCAACTTCTCATCACTACCAAACTCTAAAGACTTCCATTGGTTCAATAGAATATTCATCCTTTTAAGCTGAGTTTTTATGATGCGCATTCTTTGATGAAACCTATTTTTATTTTGCTGTATTAGCTTCTTGATTTCTTTAGGCTGATTTTTTGTAGATAGCTGTTTTATTGATTGCTCTAATTGATTTAGATTGTTTATTATATCTGGAGCTGTATCAACAACTTCTATCAAATCTAAATTAGGCGCAACTTCAGATACAGCTAAATAACATTGTTTATAAATACCTAGAATATGATTATATTTTTCAAGAACTCCTGTTCTTAACTTCTCTATAGAATTAAATAAATAATCTTTTTTAGTATCTTCAAACTTAGAAACTGCTTTCAAATAATAAATTTTTCTACCAGATAATAATTCTATAAAAAGAGTTATAACATTACTTGCATCTTCTAAATCATACAAGTTATACATCCCTGCACTGCTATAAATCTTAGACAAAAAGCCTATTTTCCTATCAAGGCCTTTATTCAAATCTGAATATTTACCAACTAAAGCATTTTGAAACTTGATCCTTAAATCATCAGGAATACTCTGGTTACTATTTATTTGCTTATAGAAGCTTCTTAATTTACGCTTATTACTCGGAGTGTCTATAGGAAAACCATTATCTCTATACAAGTATATAATCTCAGCAAACTCTGCCATTTCCTTATTAAAATGTAATTTAAATGCATAAAATATTTCTTTACTTGTTGGATGAGACTTAGCAAGAATCTCATAAGCAATCTTATTATCCCTTACCTGATCGGTTAGATTACTAAGAGCAAGCTTTTTAGACATATATAAACTTTGATATGATTCCTCAATTACAGATAGAAACTTATCTTGCATCAACTCTTTTTCACGGTGCTTGATAGAATCAAAAATTATTTTACTAATAAAACCTACTAAACCTACAAAAAACACATAAAAAGAAAAATATGCAACTGTAACTAGCGGAACTCCTTGACCATGACTTAAATAATACCCCAAAGTTATAGCTATAATCGTGACTGGTCCAGCTGCCCAAAGTATAGATAGTATCGCCGCTTTGACATCAGCACGATGAATCGATGATATTAGTTCACTAACATAGGTATTATTATACGAGTTTCTACTTTTAAATATTGCTTTTATTCTATTGAGCTGTAACAAAATACCCCAACTATAATTTGCTAATAAGTTTAGTTTATATTTTAACAAAACCATTCAGCAACCCCAAATTCATAAAAGATTATTTTGATATTGAAATTAGAAAACCAATTATCAAATCAAAGTATTTAATTTTTAGGTACTTTTAAACCTTATTAGTCTATAATTGTTGGTGATTTTATAAAAATAGGTAAAATTTAATGATTGAGAATTTAAGAAATATTGCGATTATCGCACACGTTGACCATGGTAAAACTACACTGGTTGATAAACTATTACAACAATCTGGTACACTAAACACTCGTGGCCCAGAAGTTGAAAGAGTCATGGACTCAAATGACATTGAGAAAGAAAGAGGGATTACAATCCTTGCAAAAAACACTGCTCTAAAATGGAATAACTACCGAATTAATATCGTAGATACTCCAGGCCATGCTGACTTCGGTGGTGAGGTTGAACGTGTATTATCTATGGTTGACTCAGTATTACTACTAGTTGATGCTGTTGATGGTCCTATGCCTCAAACAAGATTTGTAACAGAAAAAGCTTTTGCTCAAGGTTTAAAACCAATTGTAGTTATCAACAAAATCGATAGAGATGGCGCTCGCCCTGACTGGGTAGTCGATCAAGTATTTGATCTATTTGATAGACTGGGTGCTACTGATGAACAATTAGATTTTCCTATTATTTATGCTTCAGCTATCAATGGTTGGGCAACTAATGAGCTTGGCGAACAAAAAGAAGATATGACTGATCTTTTCAAGGCTATTGTTGAAAATGTTGAGCATCCAGCTGTTGATGAAAATGGTCCATTCCAAATGCAAATATCTTCCTTAGACTATTCTAACTTCACAGGTACTATTGGTATTGGTCGTATCCAAAGAGGTAAAGTCAAAACAAATACTCCTGTAACTATTGTTGGTAAAGATGGTAAAACTCGTAATGGTAGAGTATTACAAATATTAGGCTATATGGGTCTAGACAGAGTTGAAGTGCCTGAAGCTCAAGCTGGTGATATTGTATGTGTAACAGGTATGGAAGGTTTGAATATATCAGATACATTATGTAGCCCTGATAAAGTAGAAGCATTACCTGAGCTTTCTGTAGATGAGCCAACTATTAGTATGACTTTCCAAGTTAACAACTCTCCATTTGCTGGTAAAGAAGGTAAATATGTAACTTCTCGTCAAATTAAAGACCGTCTTGACAAGGAACTACTTACAAACGTAGCTCTAAGAGTTGAGCAACTTGATGATCCTGATAAATTTAAAGTATCTGGTCGTGGCGAGCTTCACCTTTCGATCTTACTTGAAAATATGCGCCGTGAAGGTTATGAGATTGCAGTATCTCGCCCACATGTAATCTTTAAAGATGTTGATGGCGAAAAACACGAACCTTATGAGCAAGCAATTATAGATATCGAAGAAGAGCATCAAGGTACTGTAATGGAAAGAATGGGCTTACGTCAAGGTGAGCTTAAAAATATGGAACCAGATGGTAAAGGTCGTGTAAAACTTGAGTTTATTATTCCATCGCGTGGTTTAATTGGTTTTTATACAGAATTTTTAACTATCACATCTGGCTCAGGTATTTTAAACAAAGTATTTGATCATTACGGACCTATGAAAAAGCAAACTCTTGAAACTCGTCAAAACGGTACTCTAGTTTCTATGCTATCAGGTAAAGCAGTAGCGTTTGCTCTTTGGAACCTTCAGGAGAGAGGTAAAATGTTTATCTCTCACGGTACAGATGTTTATGAGGGTATGATTATTGGTATTCATAGTAGAGATAACGACTTAGCGGTTAACCCTTGTAAAGGTAAACAGTTAACTAACGTTCGTGCCTCTGGTAAAGATGATGCTCTTACACTAGTTACTCCAATTAAACTAACTCTTGAGTATGCTCTTGAGTTTATCGAAGATGATGAGCTTGTTGAAATTACACCTGAATCAATCAGACTAAGAAAGAAACATCTAACAGAATCTGATCGTAAAAAAGCAGCTCGTGGAACTCTTTAATTTTATAAAATAATTATATATTTCTATATAAATCATATAATACATTCTAAAGTTAACTCCTAAATCACTTTTATAAAATTTAAATAATTTATAGGACTTTCTTATGAAACGATTAGATAATAAAATAGTATTAATAACAGGTGCTGCTAGAGGAATAGGTAAGGCAACTGCTGAACTCTTTTCAAATGAGGGAGCAACTGTGATTATTTCAGATATAAACGGCAGTTTAGGTAATCAAACGGTTAAAGATATTAACTCATCAAATTGTGAATATAAACACTTAGACGTTAGTCTTGAAGATGATTGGATAATTATTAGTAAATATATTAGATCTAAATTTGGTAAACTTGATATTTTAGTTAATAATGCTGGCATTACAGGTTTTATAGAGAGTTCTGGCCCTCATAACCCTGAGGATTTAGATATGGATTCTTGGCAAAAGGTTCATTCTATAAATTCTAATGGTGTAGCCTTAGGGTGCAAATATGCTATTAAACTTATGAAAGAAAATGGCGGCAGTATAGTCAATATTTCTTCCCGCTCTGGACTTGTAGGTATACCTCAGGCTGTTGCATATGCTTCGAGTAAAGCATCTGTAAGAAATCATACTAAATCTGTTGCTTTATACTGTGCTGATATGAATTATGGGATTAGGTGTAACTCAATTCATCCAGGAGCTATATTAACGCCAATGTGGGATGAGATGCTGCCAAAAGATGAAGATCAAAAACAAGCAGCTATTAAAACTATTACTCAAGACATACCTTTAAAGAGAATGGGTAATGCAAAAGATGTAGCTTATGCTGCTTTATATCTAGCATCTGATGAATCAAAATATGTCACAGGTATAGAACTAAATGTAGATGGTGGAATACTTGCAGGAAGCTCTGCTGCACCAAGAGATAGAAAGGAATAAGAAAATTTAAATAACTTGATATAAATCAATAGCCTATAGCTAAAGCATTACCTCTACGTGGATCTGCCGCACCATAGACATACTGTCCATCAGACATTACAGACTCTGCAGCACCCATAGCAGCATAAGGAGTTACAGTGTTACCCATTTTTTTAAGTAGATTGATAGTATCCACAGATATACCCTGCTCTACACCAATCTCTTCTGGCCATAGTTGACTATGTATACGAGGATTGTTAACTGCTGATTGTAGATTCATATTATAGTCTATGATGTTTAAAATCACTTGTAATGTGGTTGTAATAATACGACTTCCACCTGGTGAACCTGTAGCTAAAAACGGCTTGCCATCTTTATCAAGAACAATTGTCGGAGTCATTGAGCTTAATGGTCGCTTATTTGGAGCAACTGTATTAGCTTCACCTTGAACTAAACCAAACACATTTGCAACACCTACTTTTGCTGCAAAATCATCCATTTCATTATTTAACAATATACCAGTTCCCGGTACTACGATACCATTCCCATAAGAATAATTAAGCGTATAAGTATTAGATACCATATTGCCATCTTTATCAACTACACTAAATTGAGTAGTCTGAAGCTTTTCGCGATCTTCTGGATCAACTGTACTTATATCTTTACTCGGAATATGCTTATCTGTAGTGATTTTTTGAGCAATCTGTTTCGCATATTTTTTAGACAAGAATTTAGCCAGATCCATCTTAACAAAATCAGGATCTCCTAAATCAGAGTTTCTATCATTATAAGCATAGCTCATTGCATTACTCATAAGATTAATGGTTTTAGCGCTATTGTTACCATAGTCAGCTAATGGGAAATTCTCTAGAATATTTAATAACTCTATCAGAATTACACCACCGGAGCTTGGTGGCGGCATAGAATATACTGTATAACCTCTATATGTCCCTTTAAGTGGCTTCATTTCTTCGATATTGTAGTTTTTCAAATCTTGTAATGTGATTAAACCACCATTTTTAGCCATACTATCTGCTATCTTATGAGCAATATCTCCTTCATAGAAAGCTTTTTTACCTTGTTTTGCTATTAGTTTCAGACTATTTGCAAGTTCAGGCTGCTTTAAAATTTCTCCAACCTTATAAGCAGAACCATCTTTATGATAAAAAATCTTCATAGCTTCTGGTGATTTTTCAAGCCATGGTTTTGCAGTTATAAGCGACTGATTTAGGTCATAGCTTACTGGGATACCATCTTCAGCAAGCTTGATAGCTGGAGCAATAACCTGCGATAATTTCAATTTACCATATTTTTGTTGAGCATCTACTAAACCAGCTACAGTACCTGGAACACCAGAAGCACTGTATGAGCCAGAAACCTTAGCATAATCAACATCTCCCTTGTCATTTAAAAACATATCTTTAGATGCTTTTGCAGGAGCTTTTTCACGGTAGTTTACAGCTATATTCTTATTGCCATCTTGTAAGTGGATAATCATAAAGCCACCACCACCAAGATTACCAGCTCTAGGTAATGTAACAGCCAAAGCAAAGCCAACCGCAACAGCTGCATCTACAGCATTGCCACCTTGTTTTAATATATCTAAACCAACCTGACTTGCTAAAGACTCTTGAGAAGAAACCATACCATGTGTTGCAACTACTGGTTGAGCAATTTGCATCTCTTCTTGAATAGGAATAAAATCATAACCTGTTGGTACTGGTGCAGCAATCAAAGCTAAATTTGGTAAAAAAATTACCATACACATCAAACTTACAAATAGTTTTTTCACTAATAAACCTCAGTAACTATTTTTCAAACATAATATATAAGATATCAAAAAACGATACCTTAAAAAAACTTTTTAAGCTAAACAAAAGATATTTTTTAAGACTTGTTTATAACTTAGACTAAACTTCAGTAACCTTATTTACACTAGCAAGACTACTTTTTAGAACTGGTGGAGTATTTTGATATGCCTGGACAAAGCTTTCATCACTATAGGCAACTTCTGATTTAGTATTTTTGTTTTTAATACCTAAAACACTTAATATTGCTTGGTCACTTTGAGGACTATCAAGTGATGGATCTTTTTGTTTAAGGACTTTTGCCATACCATAGTCATAGTTCTGGAGGTAGGCATTTCTCATAGCTGCATATGGATCTACCGATACTTCTTCTAAGTTTGAATATGCCGGTAAATAAGAGACTCCTTCATTGGTATAATATAATCCATATACACTATAGTTTACAGCATAGGCTGTAAATGTACCTACTCCTGGAGCCAAAAACAAATACGACAGAGGATTAAACATAGCATCTACGCCATTACTAACTCCCTCTATAGTACCAGGTCCAAAAACTGGCCAAACAATATATGGTGAAGCATATCCTTTCTTATAAACTCCCCATTTATGAAGAGTAACTGCAAAATCCTGATGATAACGCATTGGCAATCCAAACCTACTACCAGCTACATCAAAAATACCTACTACCCCAAGAGTTGTATTTTCTAAAAATCTCATACTATCATCACCAGCATATCCCCATTCACCTTGAAAAAGATCATTCGCTACTCGACTAGGTTCAAAAAGATTCTGGAAAATATTGAATATACCCGTCTGTACAGCATCAGGCATAACATAATTATAAGCTTTTGCTACAGGTGTCAGATCCTCATATAACTCATTATTCCAATGAAACATCTCACGATTATAGTTTTCATAAGGATCTCTATCATTAAGAGGTGTCTCCCATTTAACTGAACAACCTGATAGTACTATGATAGTAGCGAGTAACAAAATACTCTTTTTTATTTTTAATTTCATGAACTTATTAAATTGATTCCTAAAAATCTCACAATTATAGCTAATAATTGCTATATATACATACTGAAGTAGTATTTTATGAAAATTTTTGACCTTTCTTGAAGCTTCTAACCCAAAAACGCTCTACAGCAAGTGCTTCAAGTAACTTATCTGAACATTGCTGACTTTGATTTGTTATATATGATGTAATAATATTAGCTGCTAATAATGATGAACATAAACCTTTTGAGCCAAATCCTGAAGATACATATAGACCTTGTTGATACTCAATATTTGGCATTTTTGATTTTGGATAGCCTTTAGACAGAGGCTTATAAAAAACTTGTTCAAAACTATTATAATCTGCCAACCTACCAATAAGTGGTAAATGATCAGAAGTTACACATCTAGTAGCTACTCTTGAATTAACAATTTCAACATTGCAATTTTCATCATCAAATATTTGCTTAATTTGATTAATATTAAAATTATTATCTTCTTGCCTTATATCTCCACTAGTATCATTATTATCTCGAAATGTTGCTCCAATAACTTGTAGATTATCTTTATAATTAGGGATTATATATCCTTTATCCATAATATTATTTGAGATATGAAAACATCTTTTGATAACTGTTAGCTGTCCTTGTGATGGGTATACCTGAATATTTTGTAGCAGAGAAATATTTTTAAATAATGGATACCCTCCAGCAAATATCACAATATCAAAATCTTCAGTAAAATTATTAAATCCTAATTGCCAAGTATTATTCTCTAATTTCTTAATATCCAAGAGCTCATTATTTAATTTTAATTTAGCAGTTGATAATTTAAGCCATAGCTGACAAATACTTTTTGGTACCACAGATAAAGCATTAGGGTAATATACAGCCATGTTATGAGTATCTTTGCCAAGTAATTGCGAAAGCTCTTGATGAGATATTATTCTAGCTAAATCATCAGCTATCTCTCTTTTTGTAAAAATCTTTTGATATCTATTTAGTTCTTTTTCATCACTTAATATTTGCAAGACACCCTGATTACAAATTTCGATATCATTACGATACTGATTTATAAACTCTAATAATATACTATATCCTAGTGTATGAAACTGATCTGAGAAATTATTATCTGAAGTTAAATAAGGTTCTAAAATTCCAGCAAAGTTCCCAGAAGCTTCTGTTGCAATATCAGAGTTTTTATCAAATAAAGTTATATCAAAGTTAAGGGTTCTACTTAATTCATAAGCTAATGAACACCCTGCTAGTCCAGCTCCTATAATAGCTATTTTTTGATTACGCACCAAAACCTCTGATGCCTTCTCTTTTACGTTTTTGTTCTGCTCTGAGCATACGGGCTTGTTTTGGATCAATAGTTAAATTTCTGTATATTTCAACTCTATCTCTATCCTCAAGAACATGATCTAAATTGACTATTTGTCCATAGATACCAACTTTAAGATTTTCGATAATGTCTAATTCAGAATAAGCATCTAAGATTTTTGATTCAATAATAGCTTCTCTAACAGTCATAGAATCATCAGACTCAACATAAAAAGACTTCTGCTCATTAGGTAAAGCATAAATGACTTCTACTTTCACTATTTATAAACCTCTTCTGCACGTTTACAAAATGCTCCCAACATCTTATCTGCAAGCCCACGAAATACTGGACCAAGAGCCATTTCCACAAATTTATTTTCAAAGGTAAACTCCATGTCCAATGATACTTTACATGAATTTTCATCTTGAGGTTCAAATTTCCAATCACCTGTTAAACTTTTGAATGGTCCATTCATAAGATTTAAATGAATATGCTCATCTTTTACCATTGTATTATGTGTAGCAAAATCCAATTTCACAAATCCTGATTTGATTTTTAGAGATGCTTTTGCTTCTGTTTCCGTGTGTTCAAAAATCTCAATATCGTAGCACATCGGCAAAAATTCAGGATAGCTTTTAATATCATTTACAAGATCATACATTTGTGAAGCAGTATAATTAACAATTGCAGATTTATTAACTTTATTCATTTATTTAATCTTTTGTGTTTTGCTGATAATATATAGCGTTACATTGTATATCTTTTACAAAAAATAATAAAGTTATGAGTAAACATAAGGTTTCTCCAGCAACTATTGCTAGGAATAAAAAAGCCTTCCATGATTATACTATTCTCGAGAAATTTGAAGCTGGAGTAGTACTACAAGGATGGGAAGTAAAAAGTATCAGAGCTGGTAAAGTACAGATGATAGATAGCCATGTGCATATCAAGCGTGGTGAAGCTTGGCTTTTTAATTGTCTAATAACTCCTCTACTCTCTGCATCTACTCATGTTGTAGCTGATGCTTCAGCAAATCGTAAACTACTACTTAATCGCCGTGAGATAGACAAAATCATGGGACGAATTGAGCAAAAAGGATTTACGTGTGTGCCTTTAGCTATGTATTGGAAAGGTCCTCGTGTAAAAGTTGAAATAGCTCTTGCTCAGGGTAAAAAAGTTCACGACAAGCGTCAGGCTCAAAAAGATAAAGATTGGGCTCGCGAAAAGGATAGAATCTTTAAGAAGGCGCATAGATAAAATGACTGAAATAAAAATAAGCAAAACTGAAAAAAAATTACGCCACTATATCACTAAGGCTATAGCTGATTATAAGCTTATCGAAAAAGGTGATAAGGTTATGCTATGTCTATCAGGAGGTAAGGATTCTTTTGGATTATTAAAAGTTTTGCATGGATTAATCGAAGATAAAACTTATGATATAGATCTTCATGTGTATACATTAGATCAGTCTCAACCTGGTTGGGATGATAGTCAACTTAGAAAATATCTTGATGATCTAGGTGTATCTTATGAGATTGAAACAAAAAATACTTATGGTGTGGTGATAGATAAAGTTCCAGAAGGCAAAACTTATTGTTCGTTATGCTCGAGACTTCGCCGTGGTAATATCTACAGATATGCAAAAGAACATAAAATGGATAAAATCATTCTAGGACACCATCGCGATGATTTGATCGAATCATTGTTAATGTCGATTCTATATCAGGGGCAAATTAAATCTATGCCTCCCAAGTTTATCACTCAAGATGGTGAAAATACTGTAATCCGCCCAATGGTACTAGTACAAGAACGTGATCTCATAGAGTTTGCTAAAGAAGAAAATTTCCCAATAATTCCATGCAATCTATGTGGATCTCAAGAGAATCTTAAAAGAAAAAAAGTTAAAAAGCTAATTCAAGATTTAGCACATGAAAATCCAAAGGTACCAAGTAATATTCTAAACTCTCTATCAAATGTATTACCAAGTCATTTGATGGATAGAGATTTACTTAATGCCATAAAAAACTAAATTTGTAGCTTCCTCTATCTATTCTGTCATTCTGAACTAGTTCCAATCTCAATAAAATAAATACTTATCATGAGATCGAGTTTTAAATTAATTAATATATAATCACAGTACATTAGCAGTTAGTAGTCCATAAAACGAATTATTAGAAAATAAAATTAATACTATTCGCCATACTACTGCTCCGACCATAGTATCCATTAACAGAGTAGAGATGTTATCAATATCATTTAGATCCTATAGTCAAGCCATAGGATGACATCATTTTTTCATTATGTCATTCCAAAATATTACAAAATAGAGTGATATTTTATATCTATAGAACTAACCCACATTATGAGAAAAATTAGAAATTTTAAATGTATTTGGACATGTACTCTGGTTAGCATTTGGTGCATTAGCTAGCAAAGCAGACAAATCATTTTGGCTTGGCTCATCAGCATTTTTAGGTAATGATATATACACATCAACTAGCATACCATCTTTACAATTTAGATATACTTTATTACTAGTACCAGCCCCAAAACTTTGATTAAAAGCATTATCAAACTGTTCAATAGTTATATCTTTACCAATATTTTGGCTAAATAACTGCTCTAATTTTGAATCATTTATTTGATTTACAAAAGTAGCTGCTTGAGTATAGTATTGGTTTTGATCTTGTAATTGACAAGTTCCATGCTTGTACCATTCATGGCGTTGTAAACATGAAGAGTCATTATATCCTGGCATCACACTATGCAGCAACTCCATAGTTTTATCATCTAAATTTAATGGCGCATAATTACAAAAATCAGATTGTTTCTGAGCACCACAAAAACCATAATTAGTACCACAAGTATCTTGATTTGGCCAAAATCCATGTAGCGAAAAACTCTTAGCCGCTGCACTATCTACAGGTAGATTTTTACACTCTTGTTTTCCAGCACTGAAGCCATAAGTCTCACAAAATGCAGGCTGCCAACTTAGAGCTAATACATAGCTATCAGCAAGTCCAGGCTCTTGGACACATTGTTTAGCAGGAGTATCACCCCCTTCTTCAATATCTGCGATACCGCAACTACTACTTACCCAGCGCAACTGGCTTTCACTAGCATTTGAAATAAATACTCTAAACCAATCAGGATTAGTATCTTTATTTTTTTCCTGAATAGAGTAAGTTTGCCCTGCAATTACATAAGTATTATCAGGATTAGTCATTTTGTTTTTTGATATATATGCTTGACACGCCGACTCTGCTGTAAATGTACCGTTAGCAGGCACTGCGTACACTGATATAGTAACTAATGCCAAAAGGACAATCGCTAAGATACGAATTATTATTTTCATATAAGTAAATTTTTGGTTAACTTCAAATAATAATTGTAACTTAATTAGAAGTATTTCGAGAAACTAACTTTTGACAAATTTGTTCTAATGAAATACCTTTCTCTCTCAGTAAAACTAATAAATGAAATAATAAGTCCGCTGTCTCAGAAATTAGTTCATCTTCTGAATCTTGCTTCATTGCAGCAATTACAACTTCGACTCCTTCTTCGCCAACTTTTTGAGCGATTCTAGGTAATCCTTTTTTAAATAAACCAGTCAAATAGCTATTCTCAGGTAAATAGTCTTTTCTTTCAGCTATTAATTTTTCTAACTTGTCTATTATATACAAGGAGCTATTTTCTTCATTTTTTGTAAAACATGATTTGCTACCAGTATGACAAGTTGGGCCGTATGGTATAGCTTTGATTAGTATAGAATCATTATCACAATCGACAGCTATATCTTTTAACTCAAGAAAATTACCACTTTCTTCGCCCTTAGTCCATAAGCGTTTTTTACTACGACTATAGAAAGTTACTTTGCCAATTTCTAAAGTTTTTTCTAAAGATTCCTTACTCATATAGCCTAGCATTAAGACACTATTATCAATTGCTGATTGAATAATAGCTGGAACTAAATTATCCATTTTTTGCCAAGCTATAGACTCTATAATTTTGTTATCCATTTTGTATCCTATTTTACTATTCTTGTCGGTATATTGTTTTTAAAAAGCTCTTGTTTTAACTCAGGTATAGCAATAATATCATCATGAAACACACTAGCTGCCAAAGCACCATCAATCTCTGTGTACTTAAATACATCGATAAAATGCTGAATCTCTCCAGCTCCACCAGAGGCAATAACTGGGATTGAGACATTTGATTGAACTTCTCTAAGATGCTCTAGATCATAACCACCTTTGACACCATCTTGATTCATACAATTAAGTACTATCTCACCAGCACCACGAGACTCTACCTCTTTTGCCCAACTAACGGGATCTAATAATGTCTGTACAGTTTTATCAGCACTGCCTGTATATTGGCAAACTTTAAATTCACCATCGATAAATTTACTATCTAAACCAACCACCACACATTGTGTACCAAACTCATAAACCAACTCATCTATCAAATCAGGTCTAGCTAGTGCTGCTGAGTTTACAGATATTTTATCTGCTCCTTCATTTAGTATTGCGCGAGCATTCTCTACAGACTTGATACCTCCAGCTACACAAAATGGGATATTTATCTTTTTGGCTATCTCTTGTATCCACTTGATAGAAAGTAACTTATTATCTGGACTAGCTCCAATATCATAAAATACTAACTCATCAGCTCCTGCATCTGAATATTTCTGGGCCAGCTCAATAATATCGCCAATGATTCTATGATTTCTAAATTTTATACCTTTGACAACTACGCCATCTTTCACATCAAGACATGGAATTATTCTTTTTGTTAACATTCTAAAGCCTCTTGTAGCGTAAATTTATTCTCATATAAAGCTTTGCCTATGATGACACCATAAGTATTCTGCTCTTTTAGAATTTCTAAATCTTCTAAGCTACCAACCCCGCCAGAAGCCATAAACTGAACATCTGGATATATAGATGAGTAAATTCTATATAGCTCAAAATTTGGACCTTGTAGCATACCATCTAGTGAAATATCAGTACATAAAACATACTCAAGACCATCACCAAGATAAGTTTGCAATATCTCATCTAAAGTTGTTGTACTAGATTCTTGCCAGCCATGCGTTGCGATATAAGGTATTCCTTCTTTTATAAATACATCTAAAGCTAAAACTATCTTCTCAGCACCATATTTCTCAAAAAACTTCTTTGTTAATGCTATGTCCTTAACAGCCAAGCTACCAATAACCACTCTATCAACTCCAATTTCTAGAAGTTTTTCGATAGTCTCAAAATCTTTGACACCACCACCAACTTGTAGAGTCATATTACAGTTTTCTCTAATCTTCTGAATAGTCTCAAATTGACAAGTTTGGCCTTTTTTAGCGCCATCTAAATCTACAACATGGATAAACTCTGCACCAGCTTGTTGATATGCTTTTGCAACATCTTTTGGCTCAAGCTCATAAGTAGTAGTTTTATTAAAATCACCCTTTTCTAAACGAACACATTTGCCATTTATGAGATCTATCGCTGGAAATATATTCATTTACAAAGCTCCTTGTATAAAATTCTCTAAAATCTTCATTCCAACCCTACCCGACTTCTCAGGATGAAATTGAATGCCATAGAAATTATCTTTATTTACCATCGCAGTGAAATCATTTATATAGTCATTAGTAGCTATGCTAAATTGATTAAGCTCCGCATAAAAACTATGTACAAAATATACATAATCATCTTCTGCGATATCTTTAAATAAAAAATGATCCTTATTTATATTTTGTAAACTATTCCAACCCATGTGTGGAATACTAAAACCTTGCGTTTTTTTAAAAGCTTTTACTTTTTCAGGAAAAATACCTAAACAATATGTATCACCTTCTTCAGAAAAACTATACATAATCTGCATTCCTAAGCAGATCCCTAACACTGGTTGTGTCAGCTCTGGAATAAGCTTATCCAAATCATATTTTTTTAGATTTGTCATTGCTGATTTAGCATGCCCTACACCTGGTAAAATCACACAGTCTGCTTTTTTAATAACTTCAGCATTATGTGTTAGGACTATTTCTTGCCCTAATTTCTCAAAGGCATATTTTATCGAAGCAAAATTACTCCCACAACAATCTATTATCGCTATCATAACACTCCTTTTGAACTAGGAATCTCATCTATACCATTTTTGGCAATTGCTTGTTTAAGTACTTTTCCTAAGCCTTTAAAACACGCTTCTATCATATGATGAGTATTCTCACCTGTTACTTTAATATGTAGTGTTGCTTTTAGACCTTCAGCAAAAGATACAAAGAAATGCTTCACCAACTCTACTGATAAATCCCCAACCATCTCTCGATCAAAATTTGCCTCAAATGAGCAATAATTTCTGCCACTTAAATCTAGAGCAATCTCAACTAAAGCCTCATCCATAGGTAACAAGAATCCATAACGATTAATACCGTATTTATCGCCAAGAGCTTGAGCAATTGCTTGTGAAAGAGTAATTGCAACATCTTCAACACAATGATGATCATCAATATGAAGATCACCTTTTGCCTTAATTGTCGCACTTATCCCAGCATGTTTTACAATCTGATCAAGCATATGATCAAAGAAACCAAGACCTGTCTCTATTTCTCTACTCCCAGGAACATCTAGATTAACTTTTACAATAATATCAGTCTCATTAGTTACACGCTTGATTTCAGCTACTCTAGGCTTATTTAATATAGCTGTAGTAATATCATCCCAAGATTGATAATTTCCAACACCAAATTGAATAGGATTGACTTTAATATTATGAGCCAACTGTACATCCGTTTCTCTATCTCCAATCACATAGCTATCTTTTAGAGAGATTTTCTGCTCAACTAAATAATCCATCAACAAGCCAACTTTGGGTTTACGACAGTTACAATTTTCATGAGCAAAATGTGGACAAATCAATACATCCTCAAACTCTATACCTTGTGATTTAAATATCCTCATCATCAAATCATGTGGTGCATCAAAGTCTGCTTGAGGGAAAGAGTCAGTGCCTAACCCATCTTGATTTGATACCATTACAAGTTTAAAATCTGCTTTTTGTAATTTTTTAAGAGCTTCAAAAACACCATCAAAAAACTCTAATTTTTCGATACTATCAACCTGCTTATCTATAGGTGGCTCAACTATTAAAGTACCATCTCTATCAATAAATAAATATTTATTTTGTTTCATATTCGCTACTTAATTTTTGTAATACTTCGATTAATCTTTTATTTTCAGATACTGTCCCTATGCTAATTCTTAGAACTTTTTCATCATTGAAAAAATGAGCCATAGAGCGGACTACGATTTTATTATCGATTAGTTTATTAAAGATACTCTCTCTAAATCTAACTAATATAAAATTAGCATCTGATGACCACAATTTATCAACAATCTTCATTTGTGATAATGCTTGATATAGATGTTCTCTTTGCTCTTTTACTTCAGCAATTTGACTAGCTATATTTGCTAAACTCTCATCATCAAGCATTGCTAATATAGTATTTTCTGTAGTTTTTGGGATTGGATATGGTGCTAAGATTTTTCTCAACCAAACTATTCTATCTGAATTAGTAATTACCACACCTAGCCTAAGACCTGCCATACCAAAAGATTTTGACAAGGTTCTTAGTACAACTAAATTTTCATATTTATTAATGATGCTAGAAACAGACTTTTCATTACTAAATTCAATATACGCCTCATCAACTACAACTACACAATTGCCAGCTAATTCAGATAGAATTTGCTCAATATCAGCTAAGGGTATAGATTTACCAGTAGGATTATTAGGAGTACATAAAAATAATAACTTACAGTTATCAGGAATATTTGCTAAAAGCTCTGTAACATTAATCTCAAAGTTATTTTCTTCTTTTAGCTTAAGAGTCTTATAATCAACACCCTGTAATTGAGCAGCTATTTTATACATCCCAAAAGTAGGCTCAACTGCAAAAGCAGAATCTTTTTGATATTCACAATACAACCTAAATAACAGATCAATCCCCTCATCACTACCTCGAGTAACTAATAGATTGCTTGCATCAACATCATATATCTTGGCTAATTTCTCCACTAATTTTCTTGGTTGTGGCTCAGGATAGCGATTATACAAATACTCATCATTATATGGTGATTCATTAGCATTTAACCAAATATCTCCATCTACTTTTAAAGAGCGTGCAGATGAGTAGGCACTAAATTTTTGTAAATCTTTACGAATGAGACTTTCAGTTGTTTGATTTTGCACAATCTTTTGCATAATGTTATAAACTCTCCAAACGAATAGCTATTGCATTTTCATGAGCTTTGAGACCTTCTATGTCAGCTAATCTCATTGCTATTTGACCTATATTTTTTATACCTTGTTTTGATACATTTTGGATACTTATAGCTTTCATAAAATCTATAGTTGCTAAACCGCTATAGGCTTTTGCATATCCATAAGTAGGTAGCACATGATTAGATCCTGTAATGTAATCACCTAATGCTTCAGCCGCCCAAGGACCTACGAATACAGCACCTGCATTTTCGATACTATCAATATAATTATCTGCAGTTTCAATATTTAAAATAAGATGCTCAGAAGCATATTCATTAGCTATATTAATTGCTTGGCTAAGTGTATCTACAACAATAATAGAGCTATTTCCTAAAGCTTTTTCAATAATAGCTTTTCTTTGGGCTGTACTAGTTTGCTTAGAAACCTCATCTCTAACCTTATTAGCTAAAACTTGACTAGTTGTAATCAATAAAGCTTGTGAGTCTGTGCCATGCTCAGCTTGAGCTAATAGATCTGCAGCAACAAATATAGGATCAGCAACTTCATCAGCAACTACTAAAACCTCTGAAGGTCCAGCTGGTAGATCAATAGCAGCACCTTGACTATCATTAGATACTTGTTGTTTTGCTTCTGTAACCCAAGAATTTCCAGGACCATAAATTTTATTAACTTTGGATACAGTTTCTGTACCATAAGCTAGAGCAGCTATAGCTTGAGCTCCTCCTAATTTATAAATCTTTGAAACCTTACAAATATCAGCTGCTATTAAAATTAATGGATGGATATTGCCTTCTTTATCACAAGGTGTCGCCACATAAATTTCTTTACAACCTGCGATTTGCGCTGGAGCAGCTAACATTATTAGCGTAGAAACTAAAGGTGCTGAACCACCAGGCACATATAAACCAACCTTTTCGATAGGCTTATAGATTTTTTTACAAACCACACCATCATTAGTATCACAAACAGTTGTTTTTGGTTTCATTACCTCATGATAGTTAGATATACGCGCAATAGCGTTTTTAACTAACTCAATATCATCTTGTGAAACTAATGAATAAGCTTTTTTAATCTCACCTGCTGAGACTTCAATATTATCTAAATCAACACCATCAAACCTAGAAGTAAACTCCAAAAGAGCTTTATCACCATTTTGCTTAACTTCATTTAAAATATCTCTAACACCTGCAACTAAGCTAGTTTTATTAGCTGAAACTGGGCGAGATAGAAGCTCAGTTTGCTTAGCTAGACTAAGTTCTTGCCAATTATATATTTCAATCATTGTCGTTACTTACTCCAACATTTTCTCAATTGGTAAAACTAATATAGAACTAGCACCAGCTGCTTTTAGCTTTTCTAAAGTTCCCCAAAAAACACCTTCTTTGGTAACTAAATGTATCGCAACTTTAGTATCTCCATATATTGGCATTATAGTTTGACCCTCATGCCCTGGTAAAATATGGGTAATTGTATCAACAGCATTTTTATCTATATGGAACATAATATACTTACGCTCTTGAGCATGTTTGACACCCTCAATCCTTCTAAGCAATAATTGGTAATACTCTTCAAGTTCTGCTCCAAAACTCTCATTTGAGCGAATTAAAATAGCTTGGCTTTTCATGATAGTATGAATTTCTTTAAGATTATTCTCTTCTAATGTTCTACCAGTAGAAACCAAGTCACATATTGAGCTAGACATTTGTAAGTTTGGAGCTATCTCAACTGATCCTGAAATAGATAATGGATCTAGGTTCAAATTATTTTCATCTGAAAACTTCTGCACTAAATGAGGATATGATGTCGCTATACGAGTATTTTTAAGTGTACTAATATCATCACTTGCATCATTAGGTACTGCTATAGATAATCTACAATAGCCAAATCCTAACTTCTTAGTTTTGATAATGTCATTTTTCTTAGTGGTATTTTTTATACTTAATAAATACTCTTCTAAAACATTCTCACCGACTATTCCAAAATCACAAACATTACCATTAACTAGAGTTGGAATATCATCATCTCTCACAAAAAGAAAATCAATTGGAGCATTTATTGAATGGCATAACAAGTTACTTTTACTTGAGAACTCTACTTTAATACCTATTTTGTTGAATAATTCCATAGAATTGTCATATAGTCTGCCTTTTTTTTGTACAGCTACTCTTAATCTTTCTCTCATTTTAGCTCTCTCTATTAGTTTTATTATAGATAGTATTGTAACCATTAGTCCCGTAACTAAGACATCTTGCAACTCTGCTAATAGTTGTAAGGCTAACTCCTGTTTCAGCATGTATCTGCCTATAAGGCTTATCTTTTTTTAGCTCTTTAACTACTCTCCAACGTGCAGCCATTGCCATCAAATCTACAGGCGTACATAAATCTTCTAAAAAAAGCTTAGCTTCTTCGACAGAATCAAAGTTTGTAAAGACCTCGTAAAGATCATGCAGATTTTCTTCATTATTTTTTATTTCAGACATCTATTATTCAATTAAATAATGTATTAATGTACTATCATAGTAGTACATAAGAACAGCAAATACAAACAAAAATATTGGCTAATATAATATATTTACTAATTAGAGAAAAATATTATAGAAATAAGGGCTTTACTCTTCTAACTCGATGCCTTTAGTCTCAGGCATAGTTGCTATGATAATAACTATAATTATAGAAGCTATTAGAGCATAAAAACTAGGAGCAACATTACCAAAATACATAACTAATGCTGCTGATACCATTGGTACAGTTCCTCCTAACAATGCATTACTTATATTATATCCAGTTGCTACACCACTAAATCTTAGATGTGTTGGAAATAGCTCATTGATTGTGACTACAAATGTCGCTGTAGCTGCTGATATTAATAACATTATCACAGTCATAACTAATGTTATAACAATTTGTGAATCTGTATTAGTCATAATATAAAATGCGGGTATTATTAAAACTCCAATTCCAATACAAGATATTAACAATACTTTTTTTCTACCAATTTTATCTGATAGTCCACCCCATATTGGAGCTGTTGTAAAATAGAAAAAAGCTGCAATCATAGACATCAACATAGCTGTATGTACAGAATAACCTAAATCACTTTTTAGAAATGTTGGTATAAAGCCAGAAACCATATAGTATACAATTCCTAAATAGCCTGCTAAAGCAAACACAATAAAGATTTGATAAGGATATTCTTTAACTGCAGAGACTACAGGAGTATCATCTAACATCCCATCTTCTTTTGATTTAAGATACTCAGGGGACTCATCTGATGCAAACTGAAGTATCAAAACAACAATAGCTAGTATCGCTCCAACAATAAAGCAAATTCTCCAACCATAAGCATGCATCTGATCAGAGTTTAAAAAACTTGTTAAGATATAGACTATAAATGTACCTAAAAAGACACCTAAGCCTGAGAAAAACGTACCAAAAGCAGTAATCAACCCACGCTTACTATCGGGTGCACCTTCACTTAATACTGCAAGTACACCATTATATTCACCACCTATTGAGAAACCTTGAATCATTCTAGCCAGGAGAATAATTATCACAGATGCAATTCCCAAACTTCCATAACCTGGAGTAAAAGCTATCATAGCAGTAGATATAAACATCAGCGCCACAGTAAATATTAATACATGCTTACGCCCTTTTTTGTCCCCGAGATTACCAAAGAAAATCCCGCCTATGGGTCTCATCAAATATCCAGCAGCAAACAATCCAAATGTTTTTAATATAGCAACAGAAGAATTATTATCCGGAAAAAATGTTGCAGAGATATAAATAGTTACATACGTAAATAGAGCAAAATCAAAATACTCTACAGTTGTTGCAAAACCTGCAAATATTATATTTTTGGGAGATACCTTTTTTTGCATTTCAATAATTTCAAACTTATTTTTAACTATTATGATGAATAATAATTTAATTTGCAAAAATACTCTTATATCATTGTTTTATAAAAACTTTTTTATTTACTATAAAAATGAGATATAGAAATATAAAGCTTGCAACTATTATACTTGCTATAATCGGTATATTGAGTCCAGGCTTTGCTAACAAAAGTACTAGTTCAAGCATTGCAAGCATTAGTCTAAAGCAAAAAGCTATTGAAAATGTTCAATACAGTATCTTTAACCAAAAAGCCGCAGATACATATTTGCATAATGCTATAAATGCTCTTGAGTTAGCTATGAAGCAAACTGATCCTGATAGCAAAGAGCTCCTACAATTAGGTTTATCATTGTTTTCTCTTCAGATTGAAACAAAAGAATATAACCAAGCTGGTGAAACTCTGGATATGCTGGTAGAAAATTTCCCTGACAACCCTATTGTACAAATATATGACTCAGCATATTCATATATTTTTGATTTTAGTAATTTTAGAAAAACATTTGCTAAACTAGAAACATCTAAATGGCCTGAAATGCCAGTATATATAAATGCCTTTGATATTATCAAAAGAAGCTTTAATTTACATATAAATACTAACGCCAACCAAATACAACTTACACGAAATTCTATACCTGTAATTGTAATTTTAGGATCTCCGTTAAACTCTAATGCAAGTATGAATGAATATTTAGTAAGAAGGCTATTCAAAGGGTTAGATGCATACTATAGGTTTTCAAATGCAAGAATTATAGTCAGCGGTGGTCGAGTTACAGGAGGTAAAACAGAATCTTATCAAATGAGACAATGGCTAGTTAATAGTGGTGTACCCTTAGATAAAATCATACTAGAAGACCAATCTTTTAATATGGTTTGGCAAGGAGTCAATACTTTTTCAACAATAAAAAATATGAACCCTAAACCTACTGATATTATTTTAGTTGATTCAACAGCGAATATTAGAAGAGCTAGTGCTATATTTAAACAGGAAGCATTTGACAACAATATGCTGGATATAAAGATTCATAATTTAGCCTCAGAGACTAAAGGATACAATATAATGTACCCTCTTACAGATTATGAAAAAGTAATGATTATCAAAGATACTCTTAGAGCCGCTGGAATATGGGAAATGCCAGGAATGATTTTTTAAATCTTATAAAGAGATTTAATTTATGGTAATTTTTTTATATTATCTTGTAATATTTTTTAACAAAACCTAAATATGAAAGTCTCAAAAAAAATTATCCTAAGCTTAATAATTATAATTTCACCTATCTTATCATTTGCAGATCGATCAAATAACTTCAATCTTAATATCCTGAATAACCAACAAACTGCAATAGCAAATATTCAGTATGATTTGAGTGTTTCGACTGATGATAAAAATGATGGCTCTATTACTCAAAGAGGCGACCTACAAGGCTCAATTAACTCTTTAAAAAGTGCTCTTAAAGAATCTAAGCCCAATAGTTATATCAATACACAGCTTACCCTTGCATTAGCATCTTTAGAAATATCTAATAATTCAGTAAATGATGCCAGAAAAACATTAAGCTCTCTTGGCACTATAAAATCTTATAATAACCCGATATTACAGATATTCTTAACCGCATATTCTTTAATTTGGAACCCTAATAATTTTGATCAAAATATTACTATTCTTAAAGAATCTAAATGGTCAAAAATGCCTCACTTTATACAAGCAATACAAACTGCTAAAACTAACTTCAAATTAGGCATAAACTCAAAATCAGATCAGTTAAAAGACATTGATCAAAATTCTTTAGCAATAGTTACATTAGGATATTCATTAAATGATGACGGCACCATGAGCAATATATTAGTTGATAGACTAAAAATAACTCTATCAGCATATAAAAAATACCCTAATGCGATAATCATAGTATCAGGTGGAGTTGCTCACGAAGGTGTAACAGAATCATATCAAATGAAACAATGGTTAATTAAGCATGGTGTTTCTGCACAAAGCATAATACAAGAGGATCAATCAACTAGCACTGTCACCAATGCCATTAATACGATAAATATAATCAAAAAAATAAATAGACCTGTTAAAAATATTCTACTAATAAGCTCTGACTCTCACATTCGTAGAGCAAACTCTATTTTTGAGCAAGAAATTTACAATGCTAAATTACCTATCAAAATGTCTAATATAACTGCTAGAACAAATTATGATATTGATAAACCAGCACAGCAACAAGAAAAAATACTAATAATCAAAGATACTCTTAGAACAGCTGGAATATGGCAAATGCCAGGTATGGTTTTCTAGTCATTACCTTCAAATTCATCTATAAACTTCTGAGCTGCAGCAATTCTTTCTTTACATAACTGATAACTTTTTGAGGCTTGTTCTAACATTGGTGCTAATTCATCTAACAGAGCAGGATTATCTTGTTGCTCTTGAAGTTTCTCATTAATCTCTTCTAATATTTGATAATTTTTTGCAAATTTTTTACTTTGAGTTGCCATTTTCTTTCACCTCTACTTGTATATTTCCATCGGCATAAACTATCTCTAAATCTGAGTATGCTTGTGCTTGTTTTTGAGTTGTTATATATTTGCCATCTGTTGTCTTTGTCAAGCTAAAGCCTCTTTTAAGAGTTGGCTCTATTGATACAGATAATATCTGCTTATAAAGAGATTCGCTTGTTTGATTATAGTATTTTAAAATATTTCGAGCTGTATTAGTTGACTGATTATATGAATTATAAATGTTATTTTCATAACTTCTTATCAAGCTTTTTGAGCTTGATAATATATTTTCATGCATAGTATTCACGGTTTTATCATATAGCTTAGTAACTCCCCTTGCTATAGAAGTAGATTCTTTATAGTTATGATCAACACTTTGATTCATTTGATAGAGATAATGTTCTATACGTGTTTTAAAATTATGATACAGATTATCTAATTGATGCTTATTTTGTTTAGCTAAATTTTTAGTAATTCTTACTATCGATTCATAATTATATTTAGCGTTTATTGCATTATCAATAATTGTATTCGCTATATAATTTATAACCTTAGATGGCGTATCAAATCTTTTTGTACATATCTCATCTAAAACTGTGCTATCTCTTTCATGTCCTATACCAACTAGCACGGGAATTTCACTATTACAAATACTTTCAGCTGGTAGTATATTATTAAACCAGTCAAGATCAGCCTGAGAACCCCCTCCTCGGATTAATACTATCGCATCATATTTATCAGCCATTGTTGCTATCTTAGCAAATGCTGTTGAGACACTTTTCGCACATTCTGCACCTTGCATCTTTGCTTCATATATATCAAAGCTACATAAACTTAAATCTTGTAATTTATCAGCCTCTTCAAAGAAATCTCCTTTACCTGCAGCCGTTATACTTGTGATTACTGCAACATTGGTAAAATCATCTGGCATATTAAGAACTTTATTTCTCTCTAAAATACCTTTTCCGGACAAGCTTTGTAGAATCTCAATTTTACGAGCTTGCCTATCACCAAGTGTAAAGGCAGGATCTATATCTATTATATTTAGACTAAGTCCAAAACTAGTATGATAATTTACACTTACCCTAAATAAGACTTTCATATCTGTTTTTAGAGTTTCTCCAGTAGCTTGACTAAATTTACTATGGATATAATCAACTTTATTTGCCCAACAGTTACATCTAATTTTAGCTATAGGAAATTTACTAACACCATCATGCTCTATAAGCTCACCATAGTAATGTTTACCAGATCTACGCCATTCAGATAGCTCTGCAACTACCCAAAAACCTTCATAGCCGAAACTCATTTCAATAGTACTTTTTATAAGCTCAAGAAACTCGCTTAACTTCAATGATTCTTGCATAATAGTATTAATTGGAAAGTTTAATTGAGATAAATTCTACACTTACGAAATTATTATACAACTGTTATCAAACTAGCTAACCTCGAGATCTAAAATATTTTTATTGCCTATCAAAAGTTGCCGTAATTTCATAAACATCAACACTCTCTTCATTAGCTACTCCCATAAAATGAGTATCAGGACTGAATATAAGCTGAAGAGGCTTATCTTTTAGATAAAATGCTTGAGATAAGACAAACCCATTAAATACTTGTATAGCCGATTCACTCATTATGGCTGTAACTTTATCGACATGCTCCACATCAATAAGGGAAGCATCAAAACCTCTTTGCAAAATAAGTTTATCTTCTATCGCATTTGTTTTAGCGTTAATCTCTCTAATATCAAAGCTATACTCATATGCTACTAGAAACATCTGTTTTTCATCATATGCATATATTTGATAAGGCTCTAGCTCCAGATTAACACTTGATGTAAGTCTCACTCCCACACCATTAAGTAAATACATTTTTAAGGCTCCTTGACTAAGCCCAGAATCACCATTTTTTAAAGCTACTACCATCCGTAGTGTTTTCTTGTCTTTATCTTTTAGTATTCCAAAATTCTTAATCGTATTACCTGGGTAATCCACTAGTTTACTAGAGCGATTAATTGTGCCATCATTCAAAATATCATATTTATATATCTGCTCTTTAGATCTAACATAAACATAATCAAAGCCTGTATCAGCATAAAACTTAAATCCAAGTGGAATATAGCTCAAAGACTTAGAGTCTGTCTTATCTAAACTCCCATCATTCCCTATGTTAAATATAATTAAGGAGCCTTTATTACTATCTTCTTCGTATGTCAATACATAAATTTTACTGTTAAACTTTTCAACAGCTATAATATTCTGGGTTATATGTTCACTTGATATCTGTGAGTTAACTCTACTTGATATAGGAGACACGCCATATTCAGAGATTATATGCTCTGAAAATAAATACAATCGGGATCCATTTTCAGAGATAATCGCTTTTAAGACTTTGCTACCAATATTAGTTTCACTATCAAAACAACTAGAAGATACAGCACTATTACTTATTGAATAGTTTAGCTTTATAGCACTACTGCAGTACTGTGTTCCTTCACGATATATCGAGTATAGTCTAGAGTTTTTTCCTTCTGACATAGCTAGTGTTTGAACATTAGGCTCATATACTGTACTTATATAACCTGGCTGAGCCTTATGATTATCTTTACTGGCACGAACAAAGCTAGCTTGAATATTAGTACTAAAAAATGTTAACAATATACTTATACAAAATATTTTTTTCGCCATACTCATAAATTGTAATATCTACATAGTTTTATTAAGTAGTATTTGCAAGTATACATGACTATGAAAGATATTTAAGTTTATCTAAGTTATATATCAAGCTAGAAGTTAGATAGCTATTGTAGACAAACTCCTCTTTGACCAAAGTAACAAAAAAATGCTATATTAAGCAAAATATTTTATAAAAAATAATGAAGTTAGTAATAACTATGAATAAAACAAAAATAGGCTTTGCAAGTATAAATAATATAACTACAGAGGAAATAAATACTCTTGTCAAAATTATTAATGATGCCTATAGGAGTGCTGAAGGAGATCTATGGATAGATTCTGCAAAAAGAACAACTTTTAATGAATTAAAGACTCTAATTAATAATAATCAGATAATTATCGCAACAAATAATAATCAGATGATCGGCTCTGTAAAAGTCACAAGACTCTCAGATAATATAGCTGAACTTGGAATGCTTGCTACTGCCTTTAACCATAGGAGGCTTGGCGTTGGCACTAAGCTTGTGAATGCTGCAGAAAATTGGGCAAAGAATAATGGCTTTAAAATAATGCAACTTGAACTACTTACCCCTAAACACTATATTAATCAAAACAAAGAGGTTTTGAAAAGATGGTACACCAAATGTGGGTACATACACCACTCTATAGAGCCATTTAAAAGCTTATTCCCTAATACATACCATCTATTAGCTGTAGAGTGCGACTTTAATATCTATCACAAGTCACTCCTTTAGACAAAATTTTATAACGTGCTAGTTACATCAAAAACTTTAACGTTTATCGACAAAGACTCTCCACCTCCTCCTCGGTAAATTGTTCCTGCTGTCGGCGTAGCATCAATATATGTTCTACCACATGCAATACGTACATGATCACTATTAACTTCACAACCATTTGTAGGGTCATATCCTATCCAGCCAATCCACGGTATATATACCTCCACCCATGCGTGCGTAGCGTCACTCATCTCAGTATTATTATAGTGACCACCATTAAATATATATCCTGATCGATATCGAGCAGGTATACCTAAAAGCCTTGCCAAACAGATAAACAGATTTGAGAAGTCTTGACAAACACCTTGCCTAGTAATATATACATCATAAGCAGTTGTGGCAAAGTTAGTAGAACCTGAGACGTATTTATATTCGTAATAGATTGTTTTATTAATGTCATCTAGTACTGCCATAATATCACTATCATTCCTTTTGACAAAAGATACAGCATAATCCATTAACTCTTCAAGTTGAGTTTGTGGCAGCTCTACAGACAATAGATATGGAGTCATCATCTGCCTCTGCCACGGCATCCATGAAATTGGCATAGTTGTACGAGAATTTATAGATCTTTTACGCACACTATGATCATTACTCACAGCAATTTTTGTCTTCATTTCTATTGTAAATTCTTTATAAGACTCTTTAGTTTTGAGAAACACAACGTCATTACCAAAAACATCAGTATATTCTTCTTTCTCGCAAGCAACTGATATTTTAAGATCATAATTGAGTATACGCTGTTTTGCATCTACAATTGGTTTCATACGAATATCATGTTTACTCAAATTCACTGGAAACTCATAACTGTATTTTGTAGTATGAATAATGTCTAAAACTCTTTCTGAGCTTTCAAAAACTTTATTCTCAACAGGAACATTTAATCGCTCAGGCTGGTATGTATGCCCTCCATAATTACTACTACTTTTATCACTATTCCATACAACACGACCATGAGAAACAGCTACCATTTGACCTGGCAATAATTTTCTCCATGTACCGTCAACGTTTGTATTATTTGAAAATATTGTATAAGTTCTAAGCTCATCTCCATACAAGCCTGTTGCTACATTCACATAACCAATATCTAAATTATTACTATTTGTCGGTGGGTAGAACTTTTTATAATAAATTGGATTAAAATCCTCCTTATCTTGATAAACTACTGTTATATCACCATTAGAAAGAACCAAGTTTACTTGACCAACCTCATTTATCTGCTTCAATAAGTCATAAACATAAAATAGATTATCGTCATTTAGCTCTCTAATATTTTTTTTTCTAAGTTGAGAAAGAATCCAGCATAATATATATTCTGAATCAGTTTTACCGACAGGTTCATAGTCAGAAAAGTTAAGGCATAACGTATTTTGATACATCCTATTTAAATCACCATTATGAACAATAGTCCACTCTTTACCTGCATGAGGTTTCATAAATGGCTGAAGATTTAAATCAGTTTTGTCAAACAAACTATGACTATAAATATGTCCAATAAAAGTGCTAGAACAAAAGTTTGGATTGTTGTCAAACAAAGCACGTAAAGCTTCTACATTTTCAACATGATTATCTTTCATAATCGATACAGCATTATGATTATTATGATACCATCCTATACCCCACATAAATTCTTGTAAGGTTGCGGTATCATCTGCTAAAAAGTTAATTCGTGGAGATATTGGGCAATCTGAAGATATAGCCAAGATATTACTAAACATTAAATATTTTTCCTTTTTATTTCTACCCTTCTAACATTGCTACGTAGAAATCTACATCAGATATAAAGAATTCTTTTGAAATAATAGTTGTAAGTTGTGCCATTGAGTTTATCAGATATGTAATAAATTCATGATTTTTTTCTAGCAATGACTCAGTAGCATTACTTTCAAAGTATTTTATAATTTCCTCTACTTTTGTTCTAGATTGCATACCTATACCTGTCGAATGATATGACATCCTTTTTAACACAGCAAGACAATCATTTAAACAAAAAGTAACTGTTCTAGGATAATCATCTGATTTCAACAAGAACTCCGCTACATCTTTTCTGTTAACGTCAAAATCTGCTTTACGCATAAATGCGTCTTTTGACATTGTATTTAACAACATCTCCTGCCAATACTGTGATTCATCTGTAGTTTCATTCTTTGACGCGAGACTTATATGTCTATGATGATGTATGTCGCCTAGCCTCAATGTAAAGTCAACTCTCTCAATAAGCATACCTAACTTCATAAAGTTATAAGTATCATTCCTTAGAATAAAGTTATGATAAAAACCTATCCACAAGAAACAAAACTTAATGATTTTTTTACAGAATTCATCTAGATTTACTACAGAAAATCTATGAGTTTCAGCTGAATTAATCCACAACCACAGCTCATTAATCTCTTCCCACATATCTGCAGCTATCAGATCTCTAATTATCCGAGCATTTTCACGTGCAGAAGATAATGATGAATATATCGAAGATGGATTTTCTTTATCCCAAATCAAAAACTCTTGTATCTTTCTTGCGTTAGACTTTGCACTGTAACCATATTTTTTAATAAATGCCTCTTTACCGCCTAATACCACTACTAAGGGATACCAAATATCTTCAGCATCACCATATATCTCAAGTTCGACGTTATATGCCACTTCAATAGCATTAGTTAACATCTGAACTCTTTCAATATTTCTACTTAACCAAAAACAATTTTCTGCTGTACGAGATATCATCATTTCTTATCTCTCCCTAAAACCCATGTATCTTTCGAACCACCACCTTGACTAGAATTCACAACATATGATCCTTCTTTAAGAGCTACTCTTGCAAGCCCTCCTGGTAGTATCCATGTATCTTTACCAGTAACTAAAAACGCTCTCAAATCCACCCTTCTTGGCAATACCTTACCATCGATAAATGTAGGACTTGTAGATAACTCTACTAATGGTTGAGCTATATATGCTCTCGGCTTTTCTTTTATTTTAGTAGCAAACTCTTGTAACTCCTCTGCACTAGCCTGTGGTCCAATAAGCATCCCGTAGCCTCCAGAACCATTAGCTTCTTTTACAACTAATTTATCAAGATTACTCAAAACGTAATTTCTATCATCTTCTTCACTACAAAAATATGTTTTAACTTGGGCTAATATTGGCTTTTCGTTAAGATAATATTCAATCATTTTGTGAACATACGGGTATATTGCTTTGTCATCAGCAATACCATTACCTACAGCATTTGCTAAAACTACATTACCAGCCTTATATGCCTCTATTATGCCAGGTACTCCAAGCATACTTTCAGGATTAAAGAATTCCGGATCTAAAAACTTATCATCTATTCTTCTATAAATTACAGTTACAAGCTTAGGTCCTTTAGTAGTTTTGAGATATACATGATTATTATGTACAAAAAGATCTGAACCTTGTACTAGCTTACATCCCATTTTACGTGCAAGATAGCTATGTTCAAAGTATGCTGAATTATATTGTCCTGGCGTTAAAACTACACTTAAACCTTTTTTACCGTCTACAACCGGAGAAATACTAGATAGTGCTTTTCTCAATTCAGTTGGATAATCCACTACTTTTTTGATATTAGCATTTGCAAATGCCTCAGGAAGTACTTTCATTAGAGAATTACGATTTTCTAATACATAAGAAACACCAGATGGAGTTCTTACATTATCTTCTAATACCATAAAACCACTTTCATCTTTTATAAGATCAAGTCCTGCAATATGGCAATATACACCATGTGGAGGCTTCACGCCTCTCATCTCGGGTAGATACTCTTCTGATGATTCTACAAGCTCTCTTGGTATCACACCATCTTCTAATATTTTTTGCTCGTCATATATGTCATTCAAAAAAGCATTTAGTGCTTTAAGACGTTGTTTTAATCCTTTCTCAAGCTCAGACCACTCTTTTTCAGAGATTATTCTGGGAATTAAATCAAATGGAAAGATCTTTTCTGTACCTTGAGTATCACTATAAACCGTAAAAGTAATTCCATTTTTTAGAAAAGAAGCATCTACAAATTTCTGCTTTTCGTATAAAGATTCTACACTTAACTCATCTATAGTTTTAATTGCCTGAGAAACATCACTACGCACATGACCTTCATTAGAAAAAATTTCATCATATACTCCAGAATAAGGAGCGTAACCTGAAAAAATACTATCATTAGACATATATGAGAAACCTCCAAATAAAATAATCTAACAAATTCATAGTATAATAAATACTTATTTTTGTATACAAAAAAATTACTTTTGTATAAACAATACATTAAAGTTTAACTAATTTTCGCGCACTTGTAGTATAAAGACTACCTAGTTTCTATAAAACAATATCTCCTTATAATTGAAAAATATTAATATTGCTTTGACTACCAACACCTATGAAATTATTTGATAGAAATAAACTACTATCAGAAGTCTCATTTAGAAATAAGTTTGATAATAAATAACCCTCTTTTAAATCATAAACGACTACCGAGCTTGAATATACCACAGCAACAAGACTATTGTTTTGCAACAAACCTACAAAATTCCCATTAACCTTATATTCATCACCCAACAACTTTACGCTTTCATCAGTGCCATTAATAAGCTTAGATTTAAAAGCTACTAAAACTTTACTCTGTACACTGAACTTATCTTTGTATGTGACTATTTTCAGAGGTAAATCTTTATAAACTCTATTATTTGTTTGTCTCACCATACCACTTGAAAAATCATATGTATTAACAAAACCTATTTCTAAACCTTCACTACCAGAATGACCAACTAGCAAAACTTTGCTTTCAGTAGAGCTTTCAGTTATTACAGAAAAATCAGATATTTCTCCAGAAGGTATAGTTATTATTTTTTCATTTTTAATCACTTTTCCATTTCTTAAAAAACTATAAAAATAAATGCTTTTATTACTTTGTATATATACACTTTCAATACTGTTAAACACTATTTTTTTAGGCTTATACCTCAATACGGTGATATTAAGCTCATCTAATGATCCATCTGTATTAACTCTATAAATTATTAATTTACCTTTTTGACTTTTGTCACTTGCAGTTAACAAATATAAATATTTTCCTTCATCTACTAATTTAGCATTTACAATTTTTTGTATAAATCGCTTTCTAAAAATTTGTCCTTTTATTCGATCTGTAATAGGAGAAATGTTGTAAGCAACTATATTATAATTTGATAATATATAAAAAGTTTTTCCGAAATTATCCAAAATTATTTTATTAACTTTATTGCCAACAACATATTGATTACCAAAACAGCTTGTTGTTGAGCCAGTATTATTAATTGAATATGAAACCTTTGTAACACTGAGACAATAATTATCACTTGGTCTAAATATTGAGAATAGTTTTGTGCTATCACTAGTAATAGCTGTTGCTTGTATATTTGGCTCAGCTAGAGTTGTGATATATCCAGGTTGAACTATATGATTATCTTTAGCAATTTTTACATAATACGCTTCAGAGAATTGTGAAAAAAACAAAATCACAAAAGTAACGAATATATTTTTCATTCTTGGATACCATAATAGAATATTTGATAGTAAAGTAAGTAGAGCATATATAGATACATAGATATGATCATTTAGCTCTATTTAGACAACTATATTTGAGAAATATTAATATTATTCTCATCTCCAAAGCCTATGAAATCTTTGGATATAAACGAACTATTCTCATTAATATCCTTTAAGAACAACTCACTGAGTAAACTATTTTGTCTTAAATCATAAGTTATCACAGATCCAGAAAAGATAGCTTCAACAAGATTATCATGTTGCAACAATCTCAAAAAGCTACCGTCTATTTTATACTCATCAACATCTTCAAAATATGTATTATTAAGGTTAGCCACTATATATTTATGGTCAAAAGCTATTAATACCTTCCCATGGCTACTTCCCTTATCTATATATGATGCTATTGCTTGAGGTATATCATCATATTTCTCCTGGTATAGCAATCTTGAAGAACCGTTGAAAACTTTATATACCTCAACTATACCTTGCTCTCCTGACTCATTATCTTGTGTCGCTAATATCACTTTACTTTCAGTACTATTTTCATTTAATACTGAAAAATCGATTATTTCACCAGAGGGTATAGTAATTATCTCTTCTTGCTTTTTGCTCTTACCATCCGACATAAGATTATAGCTATAGATACTTTTATCACTCTGAATATATACATCATTGCTATCATCAAATATAATTTTCTTAGGTTTAAAACTCAGTGGTATTATTTTGATTTTCTTTAAAGTCCCTACAGGATTAACTTCATAAACAAAAAGCTTACCACTTTCATTTGTGTAGCTAGCTGTCACAAGATAAAAATACTTTTCTTTATCTACTAATTTGGCATCTATAATCTGTTGCGGATATTTCTGAGTATAAAACTTTGGACCAACAATGTTCTTATTCTTATTTATAGTATATCCAAGGATTGCACTATCAGATAATGTATAAAAAGCTTTTCCATTATCTGTTAGGATTATTTTTTTGACTTTGTTACCTACAATATATTGATTATCGAAGCAACTAGTAAATGAATTTGCATTATTTATCGAAGCAGCTAATTTTGTAATATTAAGACAGTAACTACCGTATGGCCTAAAGACTGAAAATAACTCTGTTCCATCCTTATTTACACTTGCTGTCTGAGTATTTTTTTCTTTAATAGTTGCAATATAACCAGGCTGAGAAACATGATTGTCTTTAACAATTTTTACAATATATGCTTGAGAACTTTGTAGTAAAAAGAATCCCAAAAAAGCAAGAACTGCATTTTTCATAATTAAATTTACAAGATACTTAAATTTAATAAATTATAACATAGGTGAATATTATTGCTTTTATCAGTTTTTGACAGCTATTATCAAAAATTAAATATCACTAACTTTTCAGATCATATTATTTTTGATGATTTTTTATAAAAACTTATTCCTAATTTCTTATATAAAAAAATTGCAAACAAAGCAAATATCAAACAAATCATACAAATAATAGTAGGACCAAGCCAAATAGTGCCTGTTTTTGTTATTATCGTTGCAGCAACTATAGGACAAACACCGCCAACAAAGGCTGAATTTAAACTATAGCTCAAGGCAACACCTGATAATCTAAACTCTGTTGGAAAAATATCACACAAGAAAAATAATGTTGTCGATGCACCAACTGAATAGCAAATAATTAAAAAAATCATGCCCATAAAAACACTAAAAGTATCTGACATCAAATAGAATATTACAGGAATGGTTATCAATAAAATTAAACAACCAACAATATACATTTTACTAAGTCCAACTTTATCAGATATATAGCCAAATACTATCACAGATATCAAAACTATTATCTGTACTGGAATCATTATTAAACTTGTGTTACTAGTATTTAATAATTTTGCAATATAAAAATTAGAATACTGAAGCAAAATTATTGCACCTAAAGCAAATAACATTGCGAAACAAAAACCAATAAATATGTTTATATAGTTTTGTTTAAAAAGAGTAATAATACTCTTTTTATCTCTACTTGCAATTTTCCTAAACAGTGGTGTTTCTGTTAATCTTAATCTTGCGTAATAGCCGAATATAGCCAAGAAACCACCTAATACAAAACCAATTCTCCAAGCATAATCATCAAATAAATATTCAAGAATCAGACATACTGTTGTTGCAAATAAAAACCCTGATAAAACAAATGCAAATAAAATACTTAGTTTAAATCCTATATTCTTTGTACTTGTTTCATAAACAATCACATACGCTGCAGGCAACTCTCCGCTTAAAGCAAATCCCTGTAATATCCTAAACATTACAAAAGCTATACTTGCAAACACCCCAAAAGTAGCATAAGAAGGCATAATCCCCATTAGTAATGAAGATATTCCCATAAGAATTATTGTAAATGTAAATATTTTCTTCCTACCATATCGATCACCCAAGATTCCTAAAGTAACAGCTCCTAAAGGCCTAACAATATATGTTAGAGAAAATATAGCAATTGTGATGAAACTTTTAATTAATGAATCATCAATCCCAGCAAAAAATGTATTTACAATTTGTGCCGAAAATAATACATATAATAAAAAGTCATAAACCTCTAAAACTGCGCCTGTGCCAGCAATTAATACTACTTTGAAATCTTCTTTCATCACTAGAACCACTTACAATTTAACTATCATATCTTTGTTGTTTTTATGATAGCCACCTCTTTTTGAGTAAACATACACTCCTAATAATCCAACTATACCACAAACAATGCCAACAATAGATGGACCTAGAAAATTATATGCTGTCATTGTAATTATTGTTGTACTCACTAAAGGAGCGATTCCTCCAACTATAGCAAAAGCAAGATTATAGCTAAGACCTACTCCAGATAATCTAACATCTGTCGGAAACAAATCACAAAGTAAAAATATAAAGGTAGCCGCAACTAATGCATAACACAACATAATAACTATAGATGCTAAAACAATTGCCGATACATTACCAATACAACTCATCAAATAAAATACTGGTAAAGCACAAATCACAATAAGTCCAGCACCAGCTATAAACATTTTTGCAATGCCAACTTTATCTGATAAAAAACCAAAAATAAAAGTAAAACAAGTAAGTGTTAAAACACTTGGTGTTAGAATCAACGAGATTTGACCAGAATTATATCCAGTTAAAATATCTTCAACAAATTTATGTATATACAGAGTCAACATTACGCCGCCAAAAGCTACTATGATTACTATACATATCCCAGCGAACAAATTTGGTCCATAAGTTGAAACTAAAGAGCCAAAAGAGTGTCTTTTTTGTTTATCAATATTCTCGAATTCAGGTGTTTCATGAAGATTGCGACGCACATAATAACCGACAAATCCTAATAGCCCCCCAATAATGAATCCTGCTCTCCATGCAAAATCACCAAATATATACTCAAGAGCAAAACCTACAAAGTCAGAAAATAAAAACCCACCTGTTACAAACGTAAATAATATAGCGGTGGCAAAACCTATTTTACCTTTAACTGATTCATATACAATAACATAAGCCCCAGGCAACTCTCCACCCAAAGCAATACCTTGCAAAATACGTAATAACACAAACACAAAGCTCGCATATAGTCCCCACTGAGCATATCCAGGCATCAATCCCATACACAATGAACAACTTCCCATTAATAATATTGTAAATAATAGTAGACGTCTTCGCCCTATCAAATCACCAACAATCCCTAATATCGTTCCTGCAAACGGTCTAACAAGGTATGCTATGGAGAATATTAATACTGTCAAGAATGCCTTGATAGTAGGATTTGTAATTTGAGCAAAAAAAGTTGCTGAGATTTCTTTAGAAAAAATCATATATAAAACAAAATCATAAAACTCAAGAATTGCACCAATTCCAGCTAATAAAATAACATTTCTACTGTCTTTATCGTACATTTACAATACTCACTTTAATAATCGAGTTTAGCAAATCATACATTTTTTTAGCTTTATTTAGAAGAATTTAAATCTATAAAAAATACAAATTACTAACATAGGTTACAATCAATGTCTTTGGACAAATCAAATTTATTTAGTTGCATTGATGTTGCGTTATATCTATATAAAGTAGAACTCTGATAGTCTTGTTTTTTTAATAAAAAATTGATTGCTAAGTTCGCCAGAGTTAAGCCTGCCTGACCAGCTACTATGCCAATAACTCCTAAAGTACTCTTGTGCTCTACTTTATCCAGATCAGGATATAAACAATTTAAACATGCCGAACTATGGCTAATATTAAATATTCCTGCTTGAAAGTCCAACCCTAAAACTCCTCCTGATAATAAGGGTATAGAATATTCTAATGAAATTTTATTACTTAGTATTTTAGTTAAATAGTTATCACTTGTATCTATTATTAAATCATACTTCTCCATATCTAGTTTAGTATAGTTATGATTAGTTAACCTTTGTGTAATTGCAGTTATACTTATATACGGATTAAGCTTTTGCAACCTATTTTTAGCTATGACTGCTTTACTTTCCCCTAAGTAATCAATATCAAATAAAACCTGCCTATGTAAATTTGATATTGAAACCGAGTCATCATCAACTATACTCAATTCTCCAAGACCCAAACCAGTTAGGTAAGTGGCTACAGGTGAGCCCACTCCACCCACACCTATAAGCAACACTTTAAACTTTTTTAATTTTTTTTGAGCATCAATACCAAAACCATCAAGAATAATTTGTCGCTTATAATATTCAAGTTCAGATTCTGATATTTTATGATGATAAATCATCTACTTCTCCAATAACTTTATTATATTTTGTATTTCATAATTAGATATCTCATCTATTAGAGTGACTACAGCTATACCATCGACTCCTATATTCGCTATAGACTGAATATGCCTCTTCTTTATACCTCCAATTGTAACCAATCGCGTATTAGTGATATTTAACCACTCATGAATCTTATTGATACCTTGTGGTGCAAATTTCATTTTTTTAGTATTTGTCGTATATATAGGACCTAAAGCTATATAACTAGGATTAACTCCCAAAGCTATTGCTAACTCATAATAATCATGTGTACTTAGGCCTAATGCTATATCTGTATTTTTAATTTTTAATAAAGTTTGCCTATCTATACTTAATAAATCCTCATGCCCAAGATGTACACCAAAAGCTTTATGTTTAATTGCTAATTCATAGTAGTCATTTATAAATAGTTGCAGACCATATTTGTTTTGATACTCTACAGCTTCTACAATATGCTTTTGTATATACTCACTATCATTTGATTTAATTCTAAGCTGTATAGTTTTAACCCCTAATTTAGCTAAACTAGGTATCTTATCAGCACTGTCGACTATCGGGTAAAAGCCAGTTTTATTAATTGATCTAAATTTTATACTTAGATCTTTACCATGCACACTTACTTTAGGAAATAATCCTTGTTTATTTATATATTTAGAATCTACAATGAAGAATCCATGCGATGCTATTTTTTGGCTGCTTTTAATAGCGTTAGAAATATATGACTTAGCTAGAATAATAGAATTATTGACATCAAACCCTAAAGTTAAAAAACTAGCAATAGCACTTGCAAAAGTGCAACCTGTTCCTCTTACTTTTTCATCTAGCTTATATCTTTTTGATGTTAATGTATAGTTAACTTCAGGAGTATAATAGCAGTCCAAAGATATATTTTTATCAGAATCATGCCCCCCTTTCAAAAGTACACTTTTACAGTTGTATTTTTCTTGTATTGCTTTAGCAATTTCGACATTAGGAGAATCATACTCATCAAGAAGCATCTTAGCTTCATCAAGATTTGGTACTAAAATATTAGCTAATGGATAAAGCTTTTGCTTAGAATATTCTACAACCCTATAATCAACCAAGCTATAGCCTGTGGTACTCACCATCACTGGGTCACAAATGTAGAACACATCTTTTAAATCATTCAACAAGTCTACAACAATATCAATCTGCTCAGTAGATGATAGTACTGAAGTTTTGATGACTTTAATCTTAAACTCTTTACTTATTGCTTGTATTTGTTCTTTGAAAATACTTTTAGAAACCTTTTCAATATTCAAGATATTGGTTGAGTTTTGTGCAGTAACACAGCTTATAATTGTACAAGTATGAACACCTATGTTATTAGCAGTTTTGATATCCGCTTGAATACCCGCTCCTGATGAACTGTCTGAGCCACCTATGGTCAAAAATATATCACGCATAACACTATCTCTTAGTACTGGTGCCAAAATGGCGTATCTACTAAATTAGTTGATGGAACAGCAATTTCTCTTTCAATCATCCTTTTCGCTTTAAAAGCTTCTCTTCCTGCATATATTGCTAATTTAAAAGCATTAGCCATACTAGCGGGATTTCCAGCTAATGCTACAGCACTGTTTAGTAATACACCATCATAGCCCATCTGCATAATTTCACATGCTTGTGAAGGCACGCCAATACCTGCATCAACAATTAGTTTAATCTTATCAAATCGTTCTCTTAGAACTTTCAAAGCGTATGGATTTACCAATCCTTTACCACTACCAATTGGCGCTGCCCAAGGCATTAAGACCTCACAACCAACGTCAATTAATTTTTTAGCAATTACTAAGTCATCTATAGTATAAGGTAAAACATTAAACCCTCTTTTTACTAACTTCTCACATGCGTCTATTAGCTCGACAGAATCAGGCTGTAAATTATAGTCATCTCCTATAACTTCAACTTTAATAAAATTAGTGGCAAATATTTCGCGTGAAATTTCTGCTATTTCTATTGCCTCTTGAGAGTTTCTACAACCAGCAGTATTCGGTAAAAACTTACACCCTGTACTTTTTAACTCCTCCCAAAATTGATTTTTAACATTCACATTTTTTGCAGACCTTTTTAAGGATACGGTCAGAAGATCTGCTTCTGACTTATCTATAGCTTCAAGCATAATTTCAATACTAGGATACAAGGCTGTTCCTAATATAAATCTTGAGTTAAATTGCTCTCCATACAACTCAAGCATAACCTATCCTCCTTGCATTGGTTGAACAGTAACAACCACATCATTATTATTAAGAAAAACTTCAGAATAACGTCTTTTTGCTATAAAGCTATTATTAAGCATTACAGCAAAACAAGGGTATTCAAATTTTTGGCTCTTTAATAAATCTGTAACTGTTATACTATTATCAAAATTTAGCTCTTTTTCATTAAACAAAATACGCATATTCAGCCTCCAAAATCATAATTATTCTTTATAACAGTTTGTGCAACCATTGGTGAAAACAAGTATCCATGTCGTGATAAACCATTTAGATATGTTATATTCCCTTTAGTACTTATAATTGGCTTATCATCGATACTCATCGGACGCACATTAGTTAAAGTTTTCAATATCCTTGCTTCTAAAAAACGCTTATCTAGCGTAACTAACATACTTAGCAACTCTAATGCACTCTGTACAGAGATCTTAGAATAATCACCACTATCAATACTTGTTGCACCAAGATAAAAAACACCATTTTCTCTAGGAATCAAATAAATAGCGTGTCTCGGGTGTAAAAGCCTAATAACAGAATCCAACTTAATACTTTTATTTTCTAAAATAATCGACTCCCCTCTTACACCATACAATTTGATATCATCAACACTTGAGATACCTGTACAATCAAATATATGCTCATACTCTTTATCAAAACACTCTCGATAGAATTGTTCTTTAGTAGTTTCAATAATTTTTATATTTTCGAGGTTAAGAAATAACTCTTGTGTTAATACAAAGAATTTTGGAACATCAATTAATGCTTCATCCGCTATTAGAGCTTTTTCACAAAGAGAGTTTGATAAAGACAGCCCTTTATTAAGGATATGTACCTTTTCTATAGAACATATATCTATAAAAGGCTTTGTATCTAAGTTTTTTAGTCTTAAATCTATATTTCTAATAGCTAAATCCAACTCATATTTATCTTGATTATGTGCAACAACACAGGTATTAATCTTTTTTACAAAGCTATCATCCATACCTAGACCTTCATTAACAAACACATTTAATTCATACCAAAGATCGTAGCTATTAAATCCCAGCTTATACACATGCTTTTGGCAACTTATTAGCTCAGTTACTGGAGCAAGCATACCTCCAGCACAATAGCCACAGCTTGTCTTATAATTCAGACTATCGGTATAGATATCGATCTTTAAATTAGGATATCGTTTAACTAGATAAAGTGCTAAAACTCTACCCATAAGCCCTGATCCTAGGATTGAGACTTTACTCATGTTTAGATTCTATTTTCTTAAGATCTTGAGAAAGCTTCATAGAACAAAAGCTAGGCCCACACATAGAACAAAAATGAGCAAATTTATGTCCCTCTTTGGGTAATGTTTGATCATGAAAATATCTTGCTTTATTAGGATCCAAACCTAAATTAAACTGATCTTCCCATCTAAATTCAAATCTTGCTTTTGATAGAGCGTTATCTCTTATTTGAGCGCCAGGAAAGCCTTTTGCTAAATCTGCAGCATGCGCTGCTAGCTTATAAGTAACAATTCCCTCTCTTACATCTTCTTTATTAGGAAGGCCAAGATGCTCTTTTGGAGTTACATAACATAACATAGCAGTACCATACCAAGCAATTTGAGCAGCCCCAATTGCTGATGTAATATGATCATATCCAGGAGCAATATCTGTAACTAATGGACCTAGTGTATAGAAAGGTGCTTCAAAACAGTCTTTTAACTCATAATCCATGTTTTCTTTAATTAATTGCATTGGAACATGGCCAGGTCCCTCTATCATAACCTGTACATCATGCTTCCACGCTATTTTAGTTAACTCCCCCAGAGTTCTTAATTCTGACAATTGTGCACTATCATTAGCATCATTTATAGATCCTGGTCTTAACCCATCACCAAGTGAAAAACTAATATCATAAGCTTTCATAATTTCACAAATTTCCTCAAAATGAGTATAAAGAAAATTTTCCTGATTATGATGTAAGCACCACTTAGCCATTATTGATCCACCGCGCGAAACAATCCCTGTAATTCTATTTGCTGCCAATGTAACAAAGGCTTTTCTAACTCCAGCATGAATTGTAAAATAACTAACGCCTTGTTCAGCTTGTTCAATTAAGGTATCTTTATAGATCTCCCAAGTTAAATCCTCAGCTTTACCATTTACTTTTTCTAAAGCCTGATAAAGAGGAACTGTGCCTATAGGTACGGGACTATTTCTAATAATCCATTCTCTTGTCTGATGAATATGCTTACCTGTAGAAAGATCCATAACAGTATCTGCTCCCCACTTTACTGCTATAACCATTTTTTCAACTTCTTCTAGTGTAGAAGATGTAACTGCCGATGTCCCAATATTAGCATTAACTTTAACCAAGAAATTTCTACCGATTATCATCGGTTCTAATTCTGGATGATTAATATTAGCCGGAATAATAGCTCTACCCGCAGCAACTTCGTCTCTTACAAACTCAGGAGTGATTTCTCTTTGAATATTTGCTCCAAATGATACACCCTGATGTTGATTTGTATACTCAGCATTTAAATGAAAATTAGCTCTTAGAATATTTTCTCTAATTGCAACATAATACATTTCTGGAGTTATAATACCTTTTCTTGCATAATGCATTTGCGAAACATTTTTACCATATTTTGCTTTGATAGGTACATGCCTATTTCTAAAATTTAATTTATCTTCTTTAAATTGAGCATTGGTATAGTTTGATGAGAAACATCCCAAACCTTGTATATCTTCATTTTTTTTGAGCCAACTTAATCTATGTCTAGACAAGCCCTTTTCTATATCAACCGCGTTACCTGAAGAATACTCTCCAGATGAATCATAGACAAAAACATCTGGATTTGTACTGATATTACCTTCGATATTTGTATTTGTTTGAGCAATTTTTCTAAAAGGAACTTTTAGTGCTGTACTAAGACATTCAACATAACATTTTTCCGAATTTGGATATTTAATCGTTATTGTTGAGTTTTCTGTATTAGTTTGAATATCTTGATTTCTAGAGTTAGTCATTTCATCTCCTATTTTCAATTCAAACTAGTATAGGCAGATGAAATTAAAGGTATAATTGATACAGTAATAGAATCACAACTATAGCAAATACAACCAAACTACACTTCCTACACTAGTGCTAACTAGATCAGGTTCAAAGGGTTGGAAAATCCTCTCAGCATGATTCGAAAAAAATCATGCACCCCTGTGTTTTCGGTATAAAGTTAATAGTATATCTAAATCAAAGTCAAGTTAGTAACCAGCATTTTCTATTAGTAACTATCTAAACTAACTATTTCAAGATGTTGCATCTGTGTTTGTAAAAACATCTCGCCAACAGATCTAAACTTCAGAGGAATATCTGTAACATAAAATTTATACTCTGGATTAGAATTGTTTTTATTCAAAAGATTATTTTTAACAAGCAGTTGCTGAAGCATCTTACTAGCTTGTAATGATGGGTCTATAAGCTTTACATCAAGAGCTTTAGCGATACTATCTTTGATAATAGGATAATGTGTACAACCCAAAATTAGAGCTTGAATGCTTTTATCGTTAAAATACTCAAGATATTGTTTAGCTACTAATTCAACAACTTCTCCCTCTATAAATCCCTCTTCAATCATAGATACAAAAAGACCACATGAACTACTATAAACTTCGGTACTAGGATTATTTTTGTGTATTTGTAGTGCGTATGCGTTACTATTGATAGTAGCTGGGGTTGCTATGACACCAACTGTTTTAAGACTATCGACTAAGCTAACTCCAGCACTTATCACATCAATAACAGGAACTGTTTTAGCAATTTCTTGAACGATATCTTTTGCAATAGCTGATATAGTATTACAAGCAATAATTATTGCTTTAACTTCTTGATCAATCAAAAATTTAGCCGTTTGGGCCGCAAACTTTTGAATAGTCGCTCGTGATTTAGTCCCATAAGGTATTCTAGCAATATCACCAAAATATATAATATCCTCATTTGGCAATATATTCATCAAGTTCTTGACGACAGTTAAACCACCAATTCCTGAATCAAAAACACCTATAGGCCTATCGTCAAGCATTACTTTTTCTCTATTTTACGAATTATTTTTCTACGTGAACGCGTAGGCATCTTCTCTAAATATTCTTCTTTTGCTTTAATAAAAGGTATTAGATTTCCTAATGACAAAACTGCTTGATTAGCATCATCTGCAATGAAATTTTCACTTAACTGTGCATCATCGTTTGCAAAAATAACAACAGTCACAACAGGAATACCTTTTATATATATTTTTTGTTTATAAAGGTATGTTTGTAGTACTTTTTTCTGGGCAAATGTTTGCCTAATTGGATTTTTTATTGTTTTTGCATAGACTTTGTTGTTCTGAGAAGTCTTTGATACATTCCATCTCTCGGCCATGTTCTCTACTTCGATATAGCCACGATTATTCTTAACCTCAATTATGTATATACCTTTACGAGATACTGCAATAAAATCAATTTCTCTATTGCCAACTGTGGATTTCTCATCTGGTAAAACCACTCGATTAAATAGTACAAAATTATTGTCTAATTTTTTTAACTCATCTAAAACCGTAGTTTCGCCTTCTGCACCAGAAATGATTATATCTACAGGATTATCATCTTTTGTTATTAAAAAGAAAAATACAAATAGTATAAACGCTAATGTAAATCCAACCTCTAGCGATTGAGTAACAAATTCAACATCTCCTAGATATAGATCAACACCAACTATCAAACCACATAGAATAATAGATGCATATAGACTTTTTTTTGCTCTAATCAGGTAGTTCCTTAACCTAGCCCATGTAAAGCGCAAAAAGAGCCTGTCTTTTTTTAATTTACTTTCAATAGCCATAATACCAATATACTTTGTTTAAAAACGTAAAATTATAAATTAATAAACTTCTGCTTTATTTCCGTTATTTTATCTCTAACTGCCGTTGCCTGCTCGAATTCAAGCTCTTTTGCATAAGCTCTCATTCGTTTTTCTAGAGCTTTGATAACCTTCGAAGCTTCAGTCATACCTAGTATAGCCGAAACATCAACATCATCAACCTTTAAGCGCGAATTATTTTTATAAGCACGCTTTTGCATTTCTGGAGAGCTATCTAACATATCATCTATGCTCTTGATGATTGTTTTAGGAGTTATATTATTTTTCTGATTATATTCGTTTTGAAGGTTGCGACGTCGTAAAGTTTCATCCATAGCTTTTTTCATGGATTTTGTAACAACATCTGCATACAAAATAGCTCTACCATTTTGATTCCTAGCTACACGTCCAATAGTTTGGATAAGAGATTTCTCAGAACGCAAAAACCCTTCCTTATCAGCATCAAAAATTAATAAAACTCCAACCTCTGGCATATCAAGCCCCTCTCTAAGAAGATTAATACCCACAAGCACATCAAATACACCATGACGTAAGTCATGAATAATTTGGACTCTCTCAACAGTATCAATATCAGAGTGTAAATATCTGACATTAACACCATGCTCAGATAGATACTCTGTTAAATTTTCTGCCATTTTTTTTGTTAGAGTCGTTATTAAAATCCTTTCTTCTTTAGCTATAGCCTTATTTATCTCTGATAACGCATCTTCTACTTGTATAGCTACAGGTCTTACAGAAACTTCAGGATCTAATAAACCAGTTGGTCTGATCACTTGTTCTACAGTGTTTTGAGATTTTTCAAGTTCATAATTAGCTGGTGTCGCAGATACATAGATTGTCTGAGGCAACAAATTCTCAAACTCATTAAATTTCAAAGGTCTATTATCCAAAGCAGAAGGCAGTCTAAACCCATAATTAACAAGATTAGACTTACGAGACAAATCCCCTTTGTACATTCCACCAAACTGTGGTAGTGTGACGTGCGACTCATCAACTATGACTAAGGCATTTTCTGGTAGGTAGTCAATCAATGTTGGTGGTGGATCACCAGGAGCTCTACCTGATAACAATCTTGAATAATTTTCGATACCCGTGCAATAGCCTAGCTCTTGAATCATTTCAATATCATACTTGGTACGTTGTTCTATTCTTTGAGCTTCAAGTAATTTACCTTCTTCCTCAAAATATTTAACTCTTTCTTTAAGTTCTGCTTTGATCTCTTCTATAACTATATCTTTGCGCTCTTTTGATGCAACATAATGTGTACTTGGGAATATTGTTGCTCTATGTAATGTTTTAATTTTTTTGGAAGTTAATGAGTCGATCATACTTATCGCTTCAATCTCATCATCAAAAAATTCTACTCGAATAGCATCTTTTTCAGAGTCTGCCGGGAATATATCCAATATTTCTCCCCTAACTCGAAAACTACCTCGACTGAAGTCCATATCATTACGCGAATATTGCATCTCTACTAACTTAGTTTGAGCTTTTTTTAGCCCTAGCTCTTCTCCTACTTTTAGATGCAAAAGCATCTGCATATACTGCTCAGGGTCACCTAGACCATAAATAGCCGATACGGTTGCAACTATAATTACATCATTACGCTCAAGTATTGCTTTGGTAGCTGAAAGACGCATTTGTTCAATATGCTCATTTACAGATGAATCTTTTTCTATATAGGTATCAGAAGCTGCAACATAAGCTTCAGGTTGATAATAATCGTAATATGATACAAAATACTCAACTGCATTATCTGGGAAATATTGCTTAAACTCTGAATATAATTGAGCTGCCAAAGTTTTGTTATGTGCGACAATCAAACACGGTTTTTGTGTTTGTTGAATCACATTTGCCATAGTATATGTTTTACCTGAGCCTGTAACTCCTAGCAAAACCTGATGCTGTAACCCACCATTAACACCTTCAACTAACGATTTGATTGCCTTGGGCTGATCACCACCTGGGCTATATTTTGTTACTAATTTAAACTTATATTCTGACATTCTTCAAACTTAATTTTTTTATAAAAAAGCTGTGCTAAAGCCTTGAGAATTTATTATAACATAGCTTTATATCTGTATTAAAAACTATAGCTTAATCCTGTTGTTATAAAGTTTGCTTCACCTTTATCAAAAGACTTTACATATAGATATGTAATTAAGAAATCCATATTATCAATAAAACCTGTTGGAACTGATAAACTTACTGGAACTGCGAACAAACCCGAGGTTTTACTGGAACTTAGCTCTAAAAGCTTATTTTTTTGAAAGCTACTTCCAATACCAAGGCCCACACCTGCACCTGCTCTTACCCCACTAAACAACTCATAATTATACTTTACAAGCCCTAAGTATGAATTACCATTAAGCTCAGTGTCTTGTTTGCTCGCAAAATAACCAAGATATCTAAATTCGCCCGTAATATTTTTAGTGAGAAAATATCCTGCCGTGGTGGTAAAAACTCCTGTATTATGTGGAGACGAACTAAGATGTCCCCAACCTCCAGATGCTGTCACAAAAAATCTATTAAAGTCAGCACTGCCGGTTACAGTTTTTGGATCACTATAACTCTTAAAAAAAGTAGTGACTAAAACTAAAGTATAAAAAGTCTTTTTAAAAAAGATATTCTTCGAGCTCATATAGCAAAGCTTGTTGTTCTTCTGTTAGATCACGATTCATGCGTAAATCTTGCATTTCTTGATAGATATCTTCCAAAGTTTTACGAGTTTTGCCTTTATGATCAATCAAAAGCTCATCATTATCTAGGCTAACAATCTTATTTAGATATTCTTGAAACTCCATCTGTGCTTTATCAGGTAGTTTTGAAAAGTCTAATCTACCAACTATCCTAACAGCTCTGTCATAATAAGGTTTTGGTAACTGATTAAGCATTTGCGCTTTTTGATAAATTTGTGAAGTATGAAACTTATCACACCCCCTTTCATCAGCAGCACTCATAAAGTCACTTTGATAAATCGCTGCATCTATATCAACATTTTCAATCTCTGGATACTTATATTCCAATACATAATCAACAAAATTAGTAAATATTTCTAGATTGTTTCTTATAAATTCCTTATTTGCCTTTATCAAATCCAGTCTATCTTGAGGTAATCTCCCCACAAAACGAGTTTTAGCAGGTAATATTAGCGGAATATCACCCCACTTTTTGTTTAAAGTCAAACGCCAATGCTCAGCTTCTAAACTGCCAAATTCTTCTATAAATTCACTAAATAGATAACTATCTAAGCGAAGAAATATCTCTTGATTTTTGTAATGCCTATGCTGACCAGTATCTAATATGGCCGACATAAAATTATTTTTAAAGCCAAAAACTCCACTTACTGCAATTGCTTGTCTATACCCAATACCACCGACTTCTATACCGATATCTAGTTGAGCTAGAGTATTTTCATCATTTTGCTTATTAAACTTTGCCAATAAAAACTGCCACATTTTAGGATTAGCTATTCTTAACTTTTTAGCTAGCTCTACTGTGACAATTACATCTGTAATAGCATCATGAGCTCTACCACCACTATATAGATTATTTTCAGTATTTAAATTTTCTAACTTCAAAGATATTTTCTGCTGTCCTTCTTCATCAACAACTTTAGGCCACTTAAGAGCATCATTACAAAATAAATAATAGCAAGTAACTATTGGAAACAAATCAGCCCTTGAACAACCATTTTTAAATTGATGACTATATGGAGGTAGCATATTTTTATAAAAAGCAAATCTCAAAAACTCATCATCAAATCCAAGTGTATTGTAACCTATACTAATAGTCCCTGGTGTATTTATGATTTTATGAATTTTTCTAATTGCCTGATATTCTGACACACCAGTATTTGCTTGAGCAATAGAAATATGATGCGTTATCGTTGCAATTGGAGATGGAGTTGTATCAGGATTTAGCTTCACAAAAAAATTAAACCTTTCAATTTCATTAAAGTCTAAATCTGTGCGAATCGCAGCAAATTGTAATACTTGGTCAAAAGAATTGTTAATACCAGTAGTTTCTAAGTCATAAAATAAAAAAGTTTGATTTTGAAACATTAAAGAATAAGCTCATATTTAATTAAATTATTAGCTTAGAATTTTAACATACCTTTATAATGATTAATAATTTTGAATATTAGAAATAAGCTTGATTTAAAGACTCAATAGAAACTCTAAAGAATAATTTTTGTGTTTATAAAGTAAGATTATGCAGGCTGTCTAGTTGCAGCAATTACAACTTCTCGTATATTTATATTTTGTGGTTGGCTAAACATAAACATAGCTGTACGAGCAATATCATCTGCTACTAAAACCCCACCCATAGACTCTTTCCAGTTTTCATAATCTGATTTAATTTGATCAGATGTAGTATGACTTAAAAGCTCAGTTTCTACAGCACCTGGACAAATTGTCATTATTCTAACATTATCATCAGCAACTTCTTCACGTATATTCTCACTCATTGAAGATACTGCAAATTTTGTACCAACATATGCAGCGTGATTAGGGAAAGACTTCTTGCCTGCAATTGAACTGATATTTATAATCGTTCCACTTTTTCTTGCCTTCATATCACCCAATACAGATTGAATACCATTTAATAATGCCAATACATTCACTTCGTACATCTTTTGCCATTCAATAGGATCTTGTGTATCAATTTGACCAAGCAACATTAGACCTGCATTATTAACCAATAATTCAACTGGACCGTATTCAGCTTCAGCTTCTTTTATAGCATTTTTTAGAGCTTGAGCATCTGTTACATCTACCTTACGAATCATTGTGTTAGGTAAATTTAATTCCTCTATTTTTTCTATTCTTCTACCTATTAGCAAAAGTGAATGGCCTGCTTCAGAAAATCTTTTTGCAATTGCTGCTCCGATTCCAGAACTTGCCCCAGTGATTACAACTAATGATTTAGACATACTATTTCTCCTTTATTTTTTGTTTTAGTATTTACACCGTTTCATTGGTTGTAAATTTTATACAAACTTATTAAACTGATAAATACCAATAATCATAAAACATTGTTATTAAATAATGAACAATATTTATTGGCGAGGTATCCAATGTTTCATCCACGTCGCAGAACAGCAAAGCTTTACAAAGGCAGCAGATATATTAGGTATGGCCAAATCAAACCTAAGCCAAAATATTAAAGACCTAGAAAGCCACCTTAAAGTTCAACTACTATATAGAAGCACTAGACATGTTCGTCTTACCGAAATAGGACAAGATTATTATAAGAAATGTAAGCAAGCTCTCCAAGACCTTGATATAGCAACGCAACTAACTAGCCAAGAACACAACGAAATAAGTGGTAATATAAAAATCAACTGTGTTGGAGGAATAATTGGTGAAGATGTTATCGCCCCTGTAATTTTGAAGTTCCAGCGACTACATCCAAAAGTCAATCTTCATCTTGATTTCTCTAGCAATAGAATCAATCTCATAGATAGCGATTATGATCTAGTTATCCGTATGGGTAACTTACCTGACTCAAACTTGATAGTTTCACCGCTTAGAACTGTTACTACCAAGTATGTAACGAGTAAAGACTTTTTTGAGAGATATAGTGAGATATCCGACCCAAGACAGCTTGAAGATATACCTCTAATCTACGGTAGTATTAAGCAATGGAATTTTAACTCTACAAATGATAAATACACCCTCCATATTCATAACAATGGTTTTCATGCAACTAATGGCAGAGTTATGAAACAAGCAGCTCTTCTAGGATTAGGAGTCACCAGATTGGTAGATATTTATGTTGATGCGGATATCAAAAATGGTAGATTAGTCGAAATACTACCTCAATATAGAGAAGAAACAAAGCTTTCTATCATTTCACTACCCGTAAAATATCAACTTAAAAGAATCAGCTCTTTAATAAATTATCTCAAAACTAACTTCAATAAAGAATACGAAAACAAAAGTGAGATAAACTAAACTACTTTTGAGCTAATAATCTATCATACCTAATTGTTATTTTCTTAAAATTACTTTGTATTTGCTCTTTAGTAAAATACACAAATTCTTTGTATAGACCATCATCATGTTTTTTTTGTTGCATAAATAAAGTTCTATATGTCCTTAGATTAATCAACAATTCATCTATAAGTATCAATACTTTCTTATATTCATAATATTTTTTTGTATCAGAAAACTCATATTTAGCATTTACTAAAGTTTCATTAAGCTTAATACTTTTTTCTATCAATGAAATAATCTTCCTATTCTCAACACTACAGTCAACTTTATTAACAAGATCCTTAAGCTCAGAATAGATCCTATACATATCTCTGTTAAAAAGCACTCTATTCTTTCGCCCTCTAGTAAGGAAAGTTATCAAAACTATACTTAATGTTCCTATTGCTACACATGTAACCCTAACAAAAAATAATTCTTTGTCCCAACCAATAAATAATCCAAAGTACATTACTAAATATACATGTATAAAAAAAACACTAGTTGCATAGTTTAAAAACATCGTATATACATACAATGCTAAAGCAAAACAACACAGTGCAGCAACCAATGTAAAATTATGAGGTATATTTTTTTGGATTAGTAATAATACTATAGATCCTATTGAAGTACCCAGTAATGAGAAAATAACAATCGCTTTAGCTCTAGTGTAAACAACACTTGTACTGGTACTAGCTGCAACACTAACTACTGCTATAACCACCCAATATATCCTATCTCTAAAGTCATCATCACCACTTAAACTAAATATCAAATAGCAAATTATTAATCCAACTATCGATGCTATAAAAACCCTTATGGCTAATAATGTAGTATCAGAAAGCTTATCTACATATCTATCCTTAAATAAGATCATAATACGCCTCTCTGATATTTTCTAAACCAATAAACATATCATCCAAAAATAATAAACTACTAAATAAAAGTTTTCTTTTTTGCTTATCTCTTTGATATTTATGAATATAGTTCATTTCAAACTTATATTTCAAATGAGATATATCCTCAGATTTTTTTTCAAAAACTTCAGCAGATTTTTGTATATATAACATCAAAAACATTGTGTTTTTATAAATTTTTTCTAAATCTTGTGATAATTTTTTTGCTTCACTTTCTTCAAAACCTAAACGAACATAATCAATAGTAAGTTTTTTATAAACCAGTAAAAATTTTGATGTTAAGCGATTAAAAACCACTAAGTTATGACTTAAATATCGCCATTGCTCTTGATGGCTTTTACGTAAGAACATTAAGCCATGATTTTTAAACGAGTTTATATTTTGGTACTTTAAATTACTTACTTCAACAACATCTGATTGTGTAAACCTTCTATATTTTGCCTTTTCAAATGTATCAATATAGTTACGCACAAAATTTTTTAAAAACTCATTAAATACTTTACTAACATCATTAGCCTTCATTAGTTTGTAGTTTCTAATAATCACCAGATAAACAATCAAACCAATCAAAATAGCTGTAAGAGTAAAATGTAAATGATTGTCCTTCTCCAATGGATAGCGCACAAAACAAATACAAGTAATGACTACAATCATCATCGGAAATATAGTAAAAGCCTCTCCAAACCTTCTAAACCAAAATGCTATAAAAGCGACAAACACTATTAGCATAAAATTAGTTTCAAACAAAGGGTGAACATATGGAGATATATTAACGATAATTATGACTATAATCATATATAATGCAAAAGCCAAACGTTTAGCCTGTATACTCCCCAGCAGAATACTTCCAGCCAAATTAGCCATAAATAATATAATTATAATAGTAAGATTTTTATCAATATTTAAAAATGCTGCGAGACCTAAAAATGAAAAAAGTATAATTGCAGATTTGATAGCTCCATCTTGAAATACTTTCATAGGGTCTTGATCAACATATTTATGATATATCTCACTAATACTAAGCATTTACAAATCTACTTTTAGTAGTAAAAACATTTTAGGAATTATATTGCAAAAGTTGCTTAATTAATATCACTAGAATAGTTATTTTTGTTTTAAAATATAGTAAAATTTAATAGCATTTAAATAAAATACACATTTATATCTTTATGATTTATAACAATACTTATGATGTTATTGTTGTTGGGGGTGGTCATGCAGGCGTTGAAGCTGCTGCTGCTTCAGCACGTATAGGCGCAAAAACTCTACTACTTACTCACAATATTGACACAATTGGACAAATGTCCTGTAACCCAGCCATTGGTGGAATTGGCAAGGGTCACTTGGTCAAAGAAATAGATGCCATGGGCGGTATTATGGCAAAAGCCATTGATATGGCAGGTATTCAATTTAGAATCCTTAATTCTCGAAAAGGCCCAGCTGTTAGAGCAACAAGAGCTCAAGCAGATAGAGTTTTATATAAAAAGGCTATTAATTCTTTACTTAATGGTCAAGAAAATTTAGATATTTTCCAAGATTCTGTAGATGATTTAGTAGTCGAAAATGGAATTGTATCTGGAGCTATCACAAAAACAGGAATAACTTTCAAGTCAAAAAAAGTTGTTCTTACAGTTGGGACATTTTTAGGAGGTAAAATACATATAGGCAAAGTTTCTAAAGCTGGAGGTCGAGCGGGAGATCAGCCATCAAACGCATTAGCTGCTCGCTTAAGAGCATTACCATTTAGAGTAGATAGACTCAAAACAGGCACTCCTCCACGTATAGATTGTCGAAGTGTCGATTTTAGTGTTATGGATGTACAACACGGTGACACTCCAACACCACACTTTTCATTTTTCTCAAAAGGAAAAATTGAACATCCAAGACAAATACCTTGCTATATAACTTATACTAACACAAAAACTCATGAGATTATCACAAACAATCTTGACAAATCAGCAATGTACAGTGGACTTATAGAAGGTATAGGACCACGTTACTGCCCTTCTATTGAAGATAAGATTGTAAGATTTGCAGAGAAAGACAGACATCAAATTTTTGTTGAACCTGAGGGTTTAAACAGTATTGAGCTGTACCCTAACGGTTTATCAACTAGCCTACCATTTGAAGTACAATGTGAGTATATACGCTCAATTAAGGGTTTTGAAAATGCTTTTATAATGCGTCCAGGTTATGCAATTGAATACGACTTCTTTGATCCTAGAGACCTTAAACCAACCCTTGAAACTAAGCATATTAAAAATTTATTCTTTGCTGGACAAATTAATGGAACCACAGGGTATGAGGAAGCTGGAGCTCAAGGTTTAGTTGCTGGTATAAATGCTGCCATTAGTCTAGACAGTGATAAATCATGGTACCCAACTCGTTCTAATAGCTATATGGGCGTATTGATAGATGACTTGATAACCAAAGGTACTAAAGAACCATATCGCATGTTTACATCCCGTGCAGAGTATAGACTAATTTTACGTGAAGATAATGCAGATTTAAGACTATCCGATAAAGCCTGTGAATTAGGATTGCTAAACAAACAAGATCAAGAGTTTTTTATCAATAAAAAAACTGCTATAGATGAAAATATAGCTATGATGAAAAATACTTGGATTGGTCCTCAAACCCAAAAAGCTCGTGACTTAGAAAAGTATTTAGATAAAAAAATGACTCGTGAAAGCACTCTTTTTGACTTACTAAAACGTCCAGAGTTAGACTATAAAAAATTACAACAAATTCCTGATGTTAACTTAAAACTGAATGATGAGGCTGTGATTGAACAGATAGAGATCTCTGCTAAATATTCTGGTTACATAGAGCGTCAAAATAAAGATATCGAAAAAATATCGACTCTTGAACTAAAAGCAATACCTGAGAACTTTGACTACTCTCAAGTCAAAGGCCTTTCAAATGAAGTTCTTCAGAAACTAACTGAACAAAAGCCCACAACATTAGGAGAAGCATCTCGTATACCTGGCATAACCCCTGCTGCAGTATCATTACTTACTATATACATGAAAAAAACTGGCTTTATAAAATAGGAAGAAAATATATGAAAAAAAACTCTTTTAGAATAATAGCTTTAATAGTACTAGCATTAGCACTTTTTTCATGTGCTACTAAACAAAAGTATATAGAACAACAAAAAGCATGGATTGGCAAAAACATCTATTCCTATACTAAAGAGTTCGGTATGCCCAACGATGTTATACAAGTATCTCCAGATCCTAATATTGAAACTTATGTATATGTCAGAAAAGCAGTAAATCCAAATACTCCTGCTTTTGCTGGCAATCCAATGAATAGCTTAATTATGGCAAATAGAAATCCTCACTTTGTACAGTTTGGTGCTTTAATGTGTACAACTTGGGTTTCATACAACAAAAGTACTAAGCTAATTGTAAACATAACATTCCGCGGTAATTACTGCGCTATTAATTAGTACATGACAGGGAAATTTAATGAATATTAAACAAACTTCGACACCTTTGATTACAGGGCTAGTGTCTGCATCTATATGCTTTAGCTTCGGATTCTTTTCAAATGTTTTCAAATATAACGGACTAGAATTTTTCTACGCTTATATCGCTTTTCTGGTTTTATTATGCTATCCAATGAACCTCATAGCAATATATTTCCAAAAAGCTTTCCCTGACTTAAATTCTCATAATAAATTAGTCTATAGAATCACAGGCAGCAATAAATTTAAACCTGTTAGTATATTATTAACTGGAATAATGATTATCTTTGTTGCTCTTATTATGTTTAACATGTCAACTTATGTTTTAGATTTTTTTGATAATATTCCAGCTATTGATAGACTGAGTAATCAAAGCTTAAAATTTAGTAACAACTTCCCAATATACACATCTCTATTGGCAATATTCATTACGATCCTTTTAATGTTTATACTTGCGGATAAGAAAAAAATAAACCTAAATGAGACGCTTAAGACTACAGCTCACATATCTCTATATTTAGTGACTGTATTAATGTTAATAGTCATATATACTCCGCAAGGGATAATTGGAATAAAAGATTTCCTTTTTGGCATAAACTATCAAAAGGCTGAACAACTTCGTTGTATGTTTGGATTGGCTTTAGTTTACGCAATATTAAGTAATTTTATATCAATAGCATTTTATAAAAACATTATAAATATTGGTGATAATAACTTTAATAAGCTTAAGACGAGTGCATTTAAAAGTATATTTTATAATATAATTTTTTCGTTTATGATTTGTATAACTATATATGCCATATTAGGTGACTACAGAAGCTACCTACAACCAACAGAAAGTATACAAATTACAACTATTTTTAAAATAGTAAAAACAAATTATCCGATGTATTACTTATTACTTGAAGTGATATTCACAACACTTAACCTAGTAGTTTTTGTTACATCATTGAAGTATATTTTTCAAATTGGAACGAAATTATATACTAAACTGCTAGCTCTATTAATTCCCTTTATTATAACTATATTTTTTATCAAATCTGGTATCGCTTACGTTGATTTCTCTAATATGAGTGCTCTTCATATAGTCATCATATTTATCTTCTTATTTGACGTATTCATTATAGGTTGGATTTATGATGCTCAAAAGCTTAGTTATGAAATACTTAAAAGCACAAATACTAAACTATCACCAATATTCAATATAGCCCTAAGAATAATTATACCGTTTATATGCATTATTATTAGTATTGGCTATATATTCATACATATGTCTATTATGTGGCAATTTATAGCAACAATAGTATTGATTACCATATATATAATCAAAGGAAGTATTTTCAATAAAATATTTAACAAGAGAAAGTTTTAAAATGTTTTTTAATAAAAAAAGTAAACAAGATGAGCTAAAAAAATTAGCCGCTAGCGAGGCTGCTAAACATATTACATCAGAAATAATCTTAGGTGTTGGCACTGGTAGCACAGTAGCCTTTTTAATCGAAGAGCTAGCTAACTATAGAGATAAAATAAAAGCTGTAGTGTCAAGCTCAGAAGACTCCACAAAAAAACTTAAAGCACTAGGGTTTGAAGTAGTAGATTTAAATTATGCTGGAAATATAGACTTGTATATTGATGGTGCTGATGAGTGTAATAGCCATAAAGAACTTATCAAAGGTGGTGGTGCAGCACTTACACGTGAGAAAATATGTGTCGCAGCAGCAAAAAAATTTATTTGTATTATTGATGAATCTAAAAAAGTGAATACTCTAGGAGAGTTTCCTCTTCCTGTAGAAGTTATCCCAATGGCAAGAAGTTACGTAGCTAGAGAAATAATTAAGTTAGGCGGTCAACCTGTATATAGAGAGCAGACTACAACTGATAATGGCAATGTCATTCTAGATATCTACAACCTAAAAATAGATAATCCACTAAAGCTTGAAACAGAGCTAAACCAAATCACTGGAGTTGTAACAAATGGAATTTTTGCATTAAAACCTGCTGATCAAGTAATTATGGCAAAGAATGATGGGACCATTGTAACTTTATAATAATTTTTGACAATTTCATCTTTTACAAAATAAGGACTCGCTCCTAATGATTTTTCTAGAAAAACAAAATGATAATTCTGAAACTCTATCATATATAGGCCATGTTGATAATGTCATCCAAGGCATAGTTCCTGAAGAGTTAAAATATAAACGTTTCCTTGCAAGTAATTTTGATTATGGTTTTGAATTAGGCTCACCTCAAAGTATTTATAACCTTGGTGAATGCATTTTGCTTAATGATATGATTTATTCTTCAAGAACAGATGTTAGCAGAACAGAAAGAGATCCCCTGATGTGGGGACCAGAATTCGTAACAACTGGGATATTTCTTATTCCTAAAAACACTCCTGTAAACTATATAGCTAAATATTTTTCTTTTGATAAAGAAAGTACATTAGCTGATATATATCGACAGATTTACAATCAAATCAAATCTCCTTTTGCCATTGTTGGATGTGTACAGTTTTCAGCAGTAAATGCTGAAGCTATAACTAAAGCCCCCATAAATAGAGAAAATATTTTCACAAATAGTCAAAACTACTATGATGAAAAAAAATATGAAGATACCGATGTAAACTTTGCTATTATGGGTGTTGTAAGTAATCCAAACGATAAAAAGTTAGAGAAAATCAATCAAGAACTATCATCCGTGTTGTATCACAATCCTTTTGCAAATAAAAACAAACTTTTAACCCATACACACGGACTAATGCTCAATAAATCGATTATTGATATCGAAAAGGTTCATCCACGTAATGCTAAAGAGGTTCTGCATATACAGGACCGATCACTTGTTCGCTACATTAAGCTTAAAGTCTATAAAATAAAAGGCCTAAAGAAACATGCTTAAATCTATAGAAATATAATCTTATCTAAGCACTCTTCTTCCATCGCAAAATAAATTTGAAAATAAAAGGAAGTAGTGTCAACAATAGCAGAATTACAACAGCTAATACAAACTTATAATCGAACAATTTAGTATAATCTAATTGAGAGTTTTTAAAATGAACACCAAACCATACATATATAAATGTTATAGGAATAATGCCAATCAAAGTAGTCAAAAAGAAGATACTGTTTTTAACTTTTAAAATTCCTGCCAAAATATTTGGAACAAAAAAAGGAATTGGTAAAATTCTAGAAATCAACAATATAGACACAGGATAATTTTCTACCAACAATTTAAATCTTGAAACGATCTTAAATCTTGGATTTGCTTGAACCTCTCCCCAATTATATTTAATAATCAAAAAAGCTAACATCGCTCCCAACGTGGCTGAGAATAAACAAATAAAAAAACCCAACACGAGCCCAAATAAAAGTCCGGCAAGTATTTTTAAGAATGGTTTGATTGGAACAGAAAAGAATACTGTCAAAATATATATGCAAGCATAACTAAAAGAGGCTAGTATTGTATGATTATCTATGTAAGAATTAGCTCTCTCGTAAGCAAAGTTGATCTTATCTAAATCTAAATATTTATAGCCATTGAGAATTAAAAACACAAAAATACCTATACTTAAAAAAAAGACTAAAATAAGCCTTTTAACAAGTAAGGGATTTATGAATTTCACAAGATTTTATAAAGAAAAAATTTGATTAGAATACTCAATTAAGCTAAAGCAGCTTTTGCTTTTTCAACAACAGCAGCGAAAGCATCTTTGTTGTATACAGCTAATTCAGCTAATGCTTTTCTATCTAGCTCAACACCAGCTTTGTTTAAGCCATTGATCAATTGGCTATAGCTAATATCATGTTGTCTAGCAGCAGCATTAATACGAACAATCCAAAGAGATCTGAATGTTCTTTTTTTAACTTTGCGATCTCTATAAGCGTATTGACCAGCTTTAATTACAGCTTGCTTAGCTACTCTATATACTCTTGAACGAGCACCATAGTAACCTTTAGCTTGATTTAAAATCTTCTTATGACGTGCGCGTGCTGTTACGCCTCTTTTTACTCTTGACATTATTTAGTCTCCACTTTAAAAATTGATAAACAAACTTATGCGTATGGCATCTGTTGAACTAGGCTAGCTTGATCAACTTTAGCTACTTGATTCATACCTCTTAAATGACGCTTTCTTTTAGTAGTCATCTTAGTATTGATATGAGCACGATTTGCACAACGGTGTTTGAAACCACCCTTACCAGTCTTTTTAAAGCGCTTAGCAGCACCACTCTTAGTTTTTAACTTAGGCATTTTAAATACTCCGCATTGTATTAATTGTTATTATTATTTATTTACTACTTTTTCTTAGGTCCTAAAACCATAATCATTTGGCGACCTTCCATTTTAGGTTGGTGTTCCACCGCACCATATTCAGCAGCATCGTTTGCCATACGCTTAAGCATTTCCATGCCTAGCTCTTTATGTGACATTTCTCTACCTCTGAATCTAAGTGTGACTTTTACTTTATCGCCCTTTTCTAGAAACTTTATCAGGTTGCGTAGTTTTACCTGATAGTCCCCTACATCAGTCACAGGTCTAAGCTTTACTTCTTTTACCTGTGTCTGCTTTTGGTTCTTTTTAGCTTGTGCTTTTTTCTTACCCTGTTCGAATAAGTACTTACCATAGTCCATCAAACGACAAACTGGTGGATTAGCATTAGCTACCATTTCAACCAAATCAACATTAGCTTCTTCAGCTAATGCTAAAGCCTCATTGATAGATACAATTCCTATTTGCTCTCCATCAACACCAACTAAACGCACCTCTTTTGCTCTGATTTGCTCATTTATAGGTGCTTTTTTATCCGTTTTAATAACTTTTTTCCTCCACAGAAATTATTATTTTTTTGCTTTAATTTGCTCACTTAAGAAAGTGCAAAAATCTCCTGTAGACATCTGCCCAAGATCTTCACCGTTATGCCTTCTTATAGTAACAATCTTTTGCTCTTGCTCGTTTTTACCCAATATAACAAGGTATGGAACACGCAAAAGAGTATGCTCACGTATTTTAAACCCTATTTTTTCATTTCTCAAGTCTAATTTCGCTCGAACACCATTTTTTTCTAAGGTTTCAAAGACTTCTTGGCAATATTCATCTTGATGATTACTGATACCCATGACAGCTACTTGCACAGGTGTTAACCATAACGGCATATTCCCTGCATAATGCTCTATCAACATTCCAATAAATCTTTCTAAAGATCCCACAATAGCTCTATGTAACATTACAGGAACTTGCTTATTACCATTTTTGTCAATATATGTAGCTCCAAGTCTATCAGGCATAGAGAAATCCAACTGTATTGTTCCGCACTGCCAACTTCTACCAATAGCATCTTTTAAATGAAACTCAATCTTAGGGCCATAAAATGCACCTTCACCTGGCAATAGCTCATAATTCACATTATGAGCATCAAGAGCATTTTTTAGCATTTGCTCAGACTTATCCCAAGTCTCATCATCACCTATTCTCTTATCTGGTCTAAGTGCGATCTTGACTGTAAAATCATTGAACCCAAAATCTTGATAAACCTCAAAACATTGTTTAACCATTAAGATCACTTCTTCTTCAACTTGTTCTGGAGCACAAAAGACATGGCCATCATCTTGAGTAAAACTGCGTACCCTTAATAATCCATGCAAAGACCCCGATGGTTCATTCCTATGCACTATTCCGAACTCAGCCATTCTAATAGGCAGATCCCTATAACTGTGAAGCTTTGTATTATAAACTTGTACACAAGTTGGACAGTTCATCGGTCTAATTGCAAAATCTCTATTTTCAGATTTTGTTGCAAACATATTCTCAGCATATTTTGAAGCATGTCCTGACTTTTCCCACAGACTAAAATCTGCTATCAAAGGAGTCCTTATTTCACTACACCCATATTTTTTATTTGAAGCACGCATGTAATCCTCTACTTCACGCCAAATTCTAACACCATTATCATGCCAAAAAGCAATGCCTGGTGAATCTTCTTGAAAGTGAAATAAATCCAAAGCTTTACCAATTTTTCTATGATCGCGCTTTTCTGCTTCCTCTAACATATTTAAGTACTGATCTAAATCTTCTTTAGTCGCCCAACACGTTCCATAGATACGAGTCAACATTTCATTATTAGAATCACCTCTCCAATATGCTCCTGCTAACTTAGTAAGCTTAAAAGCTTTGATAACAGATGTGCTTGGTATATGTGGACCACGACAAAGATCACTAAACTCCCCTTGAGTGTAAATCTTAATTTGTTGATCTGCTGGAATACTATCTATTATATCGACTTTATAATTCTCACCTTGAGCTTTAAAAAACTCTATAGCCGCGTCTTTAGAAACAACTTTATAACTTACAGGGGTCCCTTTCTTAGCAAGCTCTTTCATTTTCTTTTCGATCTTCGGCAAATCCGCCTCACCGATAGCTTCTTTGAAAGAAAAATCATAATAAAATCCATTATCAACAACAGGTCCAATCGTAACTTCTGTATTTGGATACAACTCTTTGACTGCATGAGCTAAAAGATGCGCACATGAATGGCGTAAAATTTCTAAGCCTTCAGAATCTTTTGTTGTGATAAGCTTTAATTCACAATCATTCTCAATAATATCTTTAGCATCTGTTAACTGGCCATTTATGTATACTCCCACAGTTACTTTAGCCAAACCTGGAGAAATAGATTTTGCAACTTGTAATGAATTAACGCCTTTTTCAAACTCTCTTATCGAGCCATCAGGAAATTTAATATTTATCATATCTACTAAGTCTTATCTGTTTAATAAAGTTATCGAAAATTTTATAGCGTTTATTATATGTTATAGGCTTTGCTATGTAAATTAATAATCAATTCATGGAATATAATTTGACACAAGTCTACTCTAACAATTTCAACATATAATAATATTATCAACATACCTAAAACCATAATATAAACTTATGCAAAGTTTAAATTTATAACCTCAAGTCAATTGATATTTTATAAAATCCCTCTTTATTAAATAAAAATTAAAGGTATAAATTAACTAGTCACAATATTCATTAATTTTTAATTTAAAAGTCCTTTTTATTAATTTTCTGTAACCCGAAAGTATTAATACACAGGCATTTCAATTTACTTTTAGTAATTGATAATATAGAAATGCAGGTATTTTATTGATATCTGTGTTATTAGATAATGTAGATAAGGAGTCTTATTATGAAACTTAATAAAATCACTTTGACTACCGGGCTAATTTTATTAGCAAGCACACAAGCTTACTCACACGGATATGTTGAAAGTCCAGCTTCTCGTGCGCTGTTATGCAAAGAAGGGAAAAATAAAAATTGTGGAGCTCGTGCTCAGTACGAACCTCAGTCAATTGAACAAGCAGATGGATTATTCAACTTAGGTGCTTTAGATAATAATATAGGTAGTGCTGATGTGGCAGGTTTTGAACCATTAGATGAGCAAGAGCAAAGTCGCTGGGCAAAAACTGTAGTGCGTCCAGGACAACCACTACAAATAAAATGGTTCTTTACAGCTAATCACAAATCTAAGCATTTCAAATTCTATATAACTAAGCCTAATTGGGATCCAGACAAATTACTTACACGTGACAGTTTTGAAGAGCAACCTCTAAATTGCTACAACCCACAACCAACATGGATAGCTCCTAACCAGCCACCTCAGGAGGGTCTAACATTTACTTGTACACTACCTAGTAGATCAGGTTATCAAATTATAATGGCTGAATGGGATGTAGATGACACGAGAATGAGTTTTTACAATTTATTAGACTTAGACTTTACAAACGACAAGCCTGCTGGATCTGTTATCTTACCAAATGGTGATACTACCAACCCTGATGATAATTCAGGTGAATCTAGTATTCCTATATACGATCCTGCTAAATCTTATCCAACACCAGGAACAGAGGTCATCTTTGAAAATAAAATATATCAAAACAAATGGTATGTAAATCCTGGGCAAAAGCCTGGTGCTGGACAGTGGGGACCATGGGAATACGTTAGAGACCATAAACAACAAAATGATCCTACAGATAAGTTTCCAATAGAGGCAACTAAATTCACCATCAACCCTTTAAATATTAAAGAAGGCGATAAGATCACTTTACAACTGTTCAAAGATGGTACTATGTATGAATATCCTTTGCTAACGGTACCAAAAGCTATGAGCACAAGTGATTTATTTACACAGCTAACAAATAAGATAAATACTCTTAGCGCTACTGACTTAGATAATCATGTTATCGCAGGTGTTAAAAATGAAAACAATGATGTTGTTCCAAATAATAACGCTGTTTATGTTTATCAAACTGCTAACAAGCCATATAGTCAAATTAGTTTCTACTATCAGCAAGCAGATCAAAATGTTAAAAATGAACTGCATTTGATGGACTTCAATAGTGAATATAGCGTTGGATCTGACAATAAACTATATATAAATGCTAAAATAATGTCTCACAGTTCAGCTAACGCAAATGTATCTATTGTATTGCAAGATCAAAATGGTAATCAAGTTTATAGAAAATCAGATATTGAAATATCTCCAATGGATACATATAACTTAGCACTACAGATAGGCAATATCAAAGCCGGAAATTATAAAATTGTTATTTCTAGTGAAATACCTGGAGCTGAAGCTTGGCAGAAAGATCTCGATATTAAAGTAACAAATTCAGAAGACTCAGGAGATACACCTCCTGTAGTCGACAAAGAAATAAATGTTACTATCAACGCGAATACTCCTTTCTATCAAGTTAATTCAGATGATACTGTAACTGCACGAGCATGGTCTAGCAGCCTAGGAAATATAAATCTAGCTAATAATCAGATAACCATTACCCCTTGGAATAAAACTACTACATCTAAAGGTAATGACAGCTCTGCATACATAAAATGTCCATTACCTACAAACAACCAAACAAGTGTTACATATCTGGTCAGTGGTGACTTAAACAACATATCTTGTGTAATAAAATAATTCTTAGATCTTTGTAACCACATATAAAATTATTCATATTCACATAGCTCTTATTAGCTATTATGATTATCTAGATTATCACGATATATAAGGTGCATTGTTGCCAATGCACTATTCGTATTATATAGACCCTGATAACCATTCATTTTTGCATTGCACTTATTATTATATTTCTTGTTACACTTATCTAAATAGTAAAGACAAAAGTCTAAAGATATTTTGGTATGAGTTTCATACTCTATACCTTTTTTAGGATTATATATTTTGCAATAATTAAGGTATTCATCACTAGCTTGACCAGATGATATAAGTAAAAATATAGAAATAAATAAAAAGAGTTTATTCAACATGACTCCTGTAATCTTCAGGGAGTAATAATTCTTCAGCCTCTCCAGGTTGAGACATCTCAATTTCAAACAACCATCCCTTTATATAACACGATTGGTTAATCAACTTTGGATTATCTATCAACTCTTTATTTATACTTATAATCTTCCCTGATAGAGGTGTATAAATATCTGATGCCGTTTTAACAGATTCTATTACACAAATTTCATCATCTTTTGAATATTGATTACCTAATTTAGGCAAATCAACATAAACGATTTCTCCAAACTCATTTTGAGAATAATCATCTATTCCTACTCTTGCAGTATTACCCCTGATTTCAACCCATAAGTTAGAGTCTGTGTATAAGTAGTTTTGATTTATTTCAGCCATAATTCCTCTTTAACAAAACATCTTTATATTTTAGCTAATAGATGATAATAACATAAAAATCCTTTAAAATTAATTTGAAAATCAAAAGTTAATTTGTAGGTATTTATGAGCTTGAAAAACAAAAACATAATTATTACCGCTGGCGGTACCGGTGGACATATATATCCAGCTCTTGCAGTAGCTGAACTATTAAGAAAATACGAAGCTAATGTGATATGGGTTGGAACTCCTAATAGTATGGAGGCAGAAATTGTACCTACACACTTTAACATGCAACATATTAAATCTTCTGGAGTGAGAGGCAAAGGGATTATAAGAAAAATAACTTTTCCATTTAAACTTATATCAAGCACTCTAAAAGCACGTAAGATACTCAAAAAACTAAAAATAGACTTAGTTATAGGTTTTGGAGGTTATGTATCTGGGCCTATATGCCTAGCTGCTGCACAAAAAAATATTCCTATAATAATACATGAACAAAATGCAAAAATTGGCTTAACCAACAGAATACTAGCTAAACTTGCAACAAAAATATGCTTAGCCTTCGAGATACAGGATATACATCAACGACTTAATTCTAAACAGATGGCAAAAACAAAGATTGTTGGTAACCCTGTTAGAGACGATATTGTTAATCTTAATAGTAAAGTAAAAAATATAACTAAAAACAGTGAATTAAATCTTCTTATTTTAGGAGGCAGTCAAGGAGCTAAAAGTATAAATGAGATTATACCAGAGCTAATTATAAATACTGCTAAACAAAAGATAAACATAAATGTATGGCACCAAACAGGTAAGCTATCTTTTGAAGCCACTAAAAAGAGCTATGACAAAGTACCTCAAGGTCATATTAAGGATATATCTGCATATATAACAAATATGACCGAAGCTTACGAGTGGGCTGACATACTAATTTGTCGAGCAGGAGCTCTAACTGTTTCAGAATCTGCTATAGCTGGCGTCCCCGCAATATTTATACCATTACCATCAGCTGTAGATGATCACCAGTTTTTTAATGCTCAAACTATGGTAAAGAATCACGCAGGATTCTGTCTCAGACAAGATCAAATGACTTTAGAGAATTTAATAGATATAATAAAGCCACTTTATGATGATAAAAATAAACTCCAAGAATTATCAGAAAAAGCAAAAAAAACATTGATAAAAGACTCTAGTGAACAGATATTAAGATCTGTAGAAGAAATTTTGAATAAAAAATAAGGATTAAAAATGAACTTTGATATGTCAAAGCTAATGCAGCAAGCTCAAAAAATGCAAGAACAAATGAAAAAAGCTCAAGAAGAGCGTGAAAATATGGAAGTAACTGGTGAATCTGGAGCTGGACTTGTTAGCATAATAATGACTGGTAAGTATGATGTTAAAAAAGTCACTATAGATGACTCTCTACTGTCGGAAGATAAAGAAATGCTAGAAGACCTAATCGCAGCAGCGATAAATAGTGCAGTGAAAAAAGTAGAAAGTGACTCATCTTCTGCAGATATTGGTAAAATGGCAAAGGATGCCGGTATAGATTTACCTAATGGATTTAACTTCCCTTTTAAATAATGGACAGTAAGATATTCTCTCCTAAAATCACTGCTGTAATGGAGTCTTTACGTAAATTACCAACTATTGGTAAAAAATCATCACAAAGACTCACTTTACACCTGCTTGATAAGTCTCCAGAAACGGCTGTTGCAATTGCTAACTCACTCTTAGATGCGGCTGAAAACATCAAAAAATGTAAATATTGCCAATCTCTTACAGAAGAAGACATTTGTCAGATTTGTAGTAGCCAAAGTAGAGATGAATCTAAATTATGTATTATTGAGAGTATGCTAGACCTGATTGCTATCGAAGAAGCTGGTTTTTTCAAAGGGAAGTACTTTGTACTAAATGGTAGAATATCTCCTCTTGATGGTATCGGACCAAACGAGCTCAAACTTGATATCTTAGAGCAAATTATTACCGATAGAGATATCAGTGAAATCATCTTGGCAATTAGTCCTACCGTAGAGGGAGAGACAACAGCTCACTTTATTTCCCAAATGATTGATAAAAGTATAAAAATCTCTAGAATTGGATTTGGTGTCCCTTTTGGTGGTGAATTAGAATACTTAGACCAACAAACATTAATCCATGCTTTTAATGCTAGGACTAACATTTAAATAAAATTTATTTATTCAAGATTCTCTCGATATCCGCACAAACATCTATTTTTCTTACTAAACGGATTAGTAAATATAACTCTCTTCTGTTCCTGACAACTACTACACAAGCAAGTTTCGCATGCTTTTTGTCAACAAACATCATATCAAAGCTTCTAATATTCACTCCTTCTCTTGCAAAAGTAGCCGTTATCTTAGCTATAGCTCCTGGAATGTTTTTGAGAGTAATAGAAAGTCTAGCTCTAAAACTAGGATCATCATCAGCATTTGTAAACCAGTCAGCATTGATTTGTTTTACTTGCCCATCTTTAGTTTTAGAGTAAAGTTCATTACAGCTTTTTCTATGCACCTCAACATTGCCATCATCGTTAACAATACCGATTATTTCATCATTTGGTAATGGTAAGCAACAATCTGCTATACGTGAATCATCTCCATAGCGAATTTGTATTTTAGACATAGATGATTTCTTATAAGCACTACGCATATCATTGAAGTTTTTAACAATAAAATCGATAAAATTATTAGGATCAATTAAGCCAAGCCCAGTATCTAAATAAAAACGATTTATAGTATCTATTCCTTCATAATTAAATAAAGCCCCATCTACAATTTCATTAGGGACCTCTCTCAAGTCTACACCAAGTAATCTAAGCTCCCCTTCTACAATATCTTTTCCTCGAATATAATCTATATTTTTATATTGTTGCTTCAAGAAATCTTTTATAGCTGATTTCGCCCTACTAGTTTCTGCAAACTCCAACCAAGCAGGGTTAGGATCAGCAACAGCTGAGGTTACAATTTCAATATTGTCACCCTGTTTTAAGCGATAATTTAGAGGTACTGGCTTTCTATTTACTCTAGCAGATATAGATTTATTACCAATATCTGTATGAATAAAGTAAGCGAAATCTATACATGTAGAATTAATAGGTAACTCAACGATATCTCCTTGAGGAGTAAATACAAACACATCATTACTAAATATATCTGATTTGACATTTTCTAAGAATTCAACCGAGCTAGCTGTATAAACATTTATATCTGATATCTTTTTAAGCCATCTTTGCAATGCTTTGTCAGTTTTCTCGCCTATTTTATAGCTCCAATGAGCTGCGATACCGTACTCAGCTTGACGATCCATATTATTTGTTTTTATCTGTATCTCTAAAGGTATGTTATATGGCCCTAAAACAACTGTATGTATCGAACGATAGCCATTAGCTTTTGGTGTAGCAATATAATCTTTAAACCTTTGAGGAATAGGCTTATAAAGCTCATGAACTCTACCAAGAGCAACATAACAATCAATTCTATTAGGAACAATAACTTTATAAGCATACATATCCATAATCTCATCAAATGAGATACCTTTTTTACGCATTTTATTATAAATGCTATATAAGGTTTTTTTACGTGCTTTGATACCATCATCGATAACAATACCACTTAGCTTATCAACTAATGCATCCTTAACTTGCTGAAAAACTTTTTCCTTATTTTTTTCTACTTTTTTTACTTTTTCTTCTAATATATGGTAACGATATGGATTCATCCCTTCGAATGCAAGAGTTTCTAACTGCTCTTTAAGAGTGTTGATACCTAGCCTATGAGCTAGAGGAGCGAATACATCTAAAGTCTCTTTAGATATCCTACGTTTTTTCTCTGGCTTTAGTGGAGCCAATGTTCTCATATTATGCAATCTATCAGCAAGTTTAATAAAAATAACTCTTACATCTTTAGTAACCGAAAGCAGCATTTTACGAAAATTTTCTGCTTGCTGCTCTATTTTGTTTTTATGCCTAATTTGTGTAAGCTTAGTTACTCCTTCAACCAGCTCTGCTACTTTATCTCCAAATAAGTTAGCAATATCCTCTGCTGTATGATCAGTATCTTCAACTACATCGTGTAGCAATGCGGCTATAATAGTGTCAACATCCATATGAAGCTCAGCAAGTATACAAGCTACAGCTACAGGGTGAGTAAAATAAGGCTCTCCTGAACTTCTTACTTGAGTTTCATGAGCATCAGCACCGAATATATATGCTCTAGCTATCTTAACTCTTTCTTCAATAGGAAGATATTTAGAAATTAAATGGTTTAGACTATAAAAACAAAACATATTTAACAAATATTTTTTAATAATATCTAATTAAATGATAAATTGAATTAAAGGCCAAAGCAATTTATAACTACTTTGATTTGAAAGAAATTAAATATTTTCTTGAAATAAATGCCATAAAGGCTATCAATGCAATATCAATAATAAGTAATGCTGCTGCTAATGTAGTATTATATTTTTTCTGCGAGAACACAGCCCCCTGTCCAGGTGGAACTACAGTAGTTGGATTATAAGTCATACCATATGTTTTAATGATACTAGAGTTTATATCTCTAACATTTACTACAGGTATATCATCTTTCAAAAAATTAACAGCTACAGAGTTCACTGTATTATATTCAGGAGGAAGCTTAGTAGTTACTCCTGTAGGGAAACTATGTAGTTTAATAATTTGCTCATCAGAACTTTTAGTAGTTACTTTTTTATCTTTCTTTGACTTCTTATCAGAGTCTTCAACTTTTACTTTTGGCTGCTTCAAACCAATAGAAGCCATATTACCACCTACATTTACGTAAGCTTTTATACTATTCTCGCCTGCAGCTTCTTTGTACATTTCAAGACGCTTTGCAACAGAAGTGTTTGTAGAATCTTTATATGGAATATTAATTACCTTAAAGTCATTTCTTTTTATCGCATCATTTAATTTAAGTATAGCACCAGGAGTCATTCCATAACCATTATCATGAGAACCTCCCAAAGTAATACCTATAACATCATAATCAAAAACTCCTTTTTCAACTAAGTTCTTGTATATGTCAGGCCATGTAAATCCTGGTCTATTTGCACCGAACTGCGATGCTCCAGCTGAAAATATAATTAAAGGCTTAAGCTTCAATGTCTTAATAGCTGATAACATAGCTATATCTAATGCAGGGTACGATCCTGTTTCTTGTAACGCAACTGTATCGCCTTCTTTTAGATTGAGCTGGCTTAACCAACTAACAAAAATAGCAGCCATATTAGGATTGACAGAAGATCTTTTTGCATACAAATCACCAGAATCTGTAGTAATCTCGGTCATAGACAAACCTATAAGTCCTGTACAAGAGACATCACCCATCGTTCTACATAGATACCCTTTTGACATAAAATATCTTTGAGTCAAATTAAATGCTTTCTCTGTCAGCTCTGCTGCTTGCAATTTTTGAGTGTAACCCTTAGTTTCAACAACTAGGTTTTTCTCAACTATGTATAAAGATATAATCATAAAAATACTTAAAAATAAGATGATATACCTAGATAAAAATTTACGGTGCCAATACATCGTTTTCATATTATATTCCTACTATTTGAGGTCCAATTAAAACTATTAATAACAAACGTATAATAATAGAAGCAATCAATAAAGATCCTATTGTTTCGATAAGACCCTGTCTATCTATTGATAAAGTTATAAGTCCTGGAATAATATATCCTATAACCTGAATCTGATTTGAATAAAAACTCGTTGTCAGATATTGTGAGAACAATATATTAAAAATTGTGCCCAGTATAAATGATAAAAGAACTGTTATAGCAATTCTTCTTCTACCATAAATAATCATGAATTTTGACATAAATCTAACTATACCAAAGATTATGATTGATATAATAATAGTTACTATAACTCTGTCAGGAGCACCCATCTCTAGTGCAAAGTAACCTGGTACAACCATACCACCTGTAGATAAACCTAAAAGCGATACAAAAACTAAACCAACAATAAGACCAATACCTATCGAGAGCGTTAATGGATCCATATTTTCTCCTGTTTATTTTAAAAAATTATAAATTATGCTTTTGCTTATGACTCTGATCACAATAATCAACTAAGCTCATACCAATATCTTTAATATTACCAACTCCCACAAGCATATATGAGCCCGCTGGTTGTGTGGCATTAATCTTTTCCAAAATCTCTAGAGGCTGCATATCTTCACACACAGTAACTTGAGCAGGCTTAATACCCAAAGATTTAGAGTATTTTTTATAAAAGGAAACAAATACATCTGTACCAGTACCTATAAGAGTAACTAAGTCTGGTTTTTCCCAATTTAGTATAGCTTCTGCAATTTGCTTAGATCTATCTTCTCTATCAGCTCTACAGTTTACAACTAAAACTTTTTTATCACACTCTTTATACTTTTCATAAAGTTTATCCCAAAGCATTTTAGTTGAGACAGGATCATTCGCAGCAAAAGCATTAGCAAAATTCATTTCGGAATCTTTAATATCAAAATTATACTCCGTCATAGCACCAGGATCTGGAGTAGCCTCCCACATACCTTTAAGTGCGACATCTCTAGGAATCCCTAGATCATCAGTTATTTTTAAAGCTAAAGCAACATTAATTTTAAATTCAGAATAAACAAACCTATTGATTTCTTCTTCTGAAATTAACTCAGCATCATCTGCTGTAGCTACAACAAGCTCTGTATCTCTATCTTTACAAGCATACTCAAAAAAATCAATATGCACATCTTCTGCTGTAAAGTACTTAGACTTTACCGGAACTGTTCCAGCTAAAGCTTTCGCTACATCTCTTTCAGTTGGACCCATAACATCTAAATGATCTGGGCGAGCATTAGTCAAAACACCATGAGTTGCTTTAATCAATTTCAATTCACACAACGATTGAAGTAATGGTTGAAGAGCCATACATTCAATTATTATAGCATCTGCTTTCGCACGTCTTGCTTTAAACATAATTTTAACCTGTTCAGCAATATTACTGAAACCAATCCTAAAAACTGGCGTCTCAGATCCATCAACATCTATATATCTAGCCAATGTACCGGTAGTTTTTGCTACAGTTCTATATCCTCCAGCCCTAACTCCAGCAGCAATTAACCTTGCAACACTTGATTTACCTCTGGTTCCATTCACATGAATTCTAATTGGAATGCTTTTGATACTAGCATTATGTACAATATTCTCTATTATCAGATACAAACATAAAATTATGAATACTATTATAATTAACCAAAAATCCAAAGCATTTACTCCGTATATAACAAAATTCAAAAATAATTATAACACTATGATTAATAAATATACAGCACGAGAAAACTAAATTTATTTTTCACTAAACTTCCACATGTCTTGTTTCAGGCATGAGATATACTACAGGTATCATACATATTGAAGCCACAATCAAAAGCCATGCCGGAGCTAATAAACTTCCTGTAGACACAACTAGCGACGTTGCAATAAATGGGATTGTACCTCCAAAAAATGAATTACCAATATTGTAACTTAGACCATTACCACTATAACGATACTTCGTACTAAATAACTCTGGCGCCGCTGCACCATAAGCTCCCCATACAGCCATTAACGGTACACTCAAAACAATCATTGAAAGTACAAGTGCTGCAATTCCTGTACCCATAATCATGAAACTAGGATATGAAAAAAATAAATAAACTATAATAGAAAATTTGACCAATGGCTTCCTGCCTAAACGATCACTCAAGTATCCCCATAAAGGTGCAGAAAAAGAGAATATCAAACTAAATATGGTTACCACAGCTAAAGAGAAAAATTCAGAATAATTTAATTCAACAAAGTAATTACTCAAATAAGATAGAACCAAGTAATACATAATGTTCGCATACGCAGACAAAGCAATTGCAAAAAAGAGAGGTTTCTTTTGAATACTAAACATTTCCCTAACAGGCTTTACTGAAATATCACCTTGAGCCTCTAACTCTTCAAAAGAATTACTTTCGGGTATAAGCAATCTCATTACTAAAGCAAGTAATGCTAGAACAAGCCCAATAACATAACCCACTCTCCATCCCCACAGTTCAAGAACCTCATGACTAAATACCCCAAATAAAATCATTGCGACTAATGATGCTAAAAACACTCCCGTACCTGAAGACATCGTAGCAAAACTTGCAATAAACCCTCTTCGATCTGGTTTCGTAGACTCAATCATAAAAACCATAACACCACCATAAGATCCTCCAATAGAAAACCCTTGTAGTAGCCTCATCACAACCAAAATAATTGGAGCCAATACTCCAATACTTTGATATGTAGGAAGTATAGCGATTACAAATATTGGTAATATCATCATAACCACAGAAATAATTAAGGCTTTTTTGCGACCAAAACGGTCACCAAAACTCCCCATAACCATACTGCCAATAGGCCCCATAAAGAAGCCCGCAGCAAAAACACCAAAAGTCATCAATATAGCAGTATATTTGCTAAAATCCGGAAAAAACACGCTTGCAATGATAGGTGTTAAGTAAGCAAAAAGCATAAAATCATACCATTCAACAATCGTACTTGCTGAAGCAAAAAAAACGTGTCTTTTTGAAAAACGATTCATTTATTATAAAAAAATTTATATATTTGAGAATTATACTTTATATTTAAATATATGACTTTTCAATCACAAAATAGATATGATAAAAACTTTGTAAATATTGAAAAATGAATAAAATTTCTTTGTGGTGCGGACGGGGAGACTCGAACTCCCACGGTTGCCCGCTGGAACCTAAATCCAGTGCGTCTACCAATTTCGCCACGTCCGCAATATTCTGGGGTGATTGATGGGACTTGAACCCACGACAACCGGAATCACAATCCGGGGCTCTACCAACTGAGCTACAACCACCATTACAAATTGCTAATTTACATTGTAATGGCACGTCTGGCAGGATTCGAACCTGCTACCCTCGGCTTAGAAGGCCGATGCTCTATCCAGATGAGCTACAGACGCATCAAAAAATGGTCGGAGCAGAGGGATTTGAACCCCCGACCCTCTGGTCCCAAACCAGATGCGCTACCAAGCTGCGCTATGCTCCGACAATCTTAACTTAATGGTGGCCTGAGGCGGAATCGAACCACCGACACGAGGATTTTCAATCCTCTGCTCTACCGACTGAGCTATCAGGCCAATGACGAGTATTATACATACATCTACATGTTTAAGTCAACACTTTTATAAGTATTTTATTACATTTTTTCTTCATAAAAAGTTTTTAGATCATTTCCATCTGCATAAGCATATAAGGTCTGTGCTACAGATGTCGATCCTGAACAAATATTTCCTTTTTTATCAATAGCTATAAGACCAACATAATCTCCATAAACATCACTCTCAGCAATAGATTTATCTATTGCTTGCGATAATGACATCCCATCTTTGACTCTTGTCGCTATTTTTGCAGCTACTGCTTGATTGATAATATGCTCACCAATACCAGTACATGATATGCCCATACATTCGTTCGCAAAATTACCTGCTACAGTTGGACTGTCGCCTACTCTACCAGGATATTCAAAGCCTGCTCCTCCAGTTGAAGTAACTGCACAGATTTTGCCTTTAGAATCTAAAGCTACAACTCCTATTGTACCTGTGTAACCTTTTTTAAGTTCTAAATATTCTTGATATCTTTTTTTAGTCATTGGATCATATTCTGCTAAACCCATGACATCATGCGCAAATGTAGTAGCTTGATTCCCACCCAAAACACTATGATGTTGTTGCAATAATCTATTTGCAACATCTATAGGATTCTTTATATTTTGAATATTTATTACACCTGCAAACTTTTGTTTTTCGCTATCGATTATAGATGCAGACATTCTAATTTGTCCGTCTTGCTGAACTCTTGAACCTGTACCGGCATTAAATATCTCATCGTCTTCGAGAAGTTTAGCTGCAAACACTGCAGCCTCGTTTGCATCGTCGATATCTCTTAGGTAATTATATGCTTTTTGAACAATTGGTAATAAATGTTGGTGATAGTCGCCAAATGATGTGTTTTTATCTTCTCTAGCTCCACACCCACCATGAATTATAATTTTTTGCATAATAGCTCCAGTTTCAAATTATCACTCCATATTAAATAACGATTATATCTAAGATACTTAAAATGTCATACAACAAATATAAATGAAACTGGCTAAAAGATTAGAAGATAAATAAATAAAGTATTAGAACTCTACAAGACAAGTATTAAGATCAAACTTTTGACCTTCTAAAAGCATATGCATACGAATATCAACTAAACTAATAGGAGCATTGTTGCGAGCATTATGTAGTGATGAATGCTTAAGGTGAGAGAAGTCTATAATAGTTACCATACCAGAACCAACAACCTCAATCACATTTTCAGAATTTAGTAATGCTGATGTATCTTCATCAATACCAACACCAACCATGTAAGGATTGTATGATAATGCAGCTAGAAGCCTCCCTAATCTATCTCTTTGAGAAAAATGCTGATCTACTAATAATTTATTAGTTAAACCTAATCCAGGAGCAAGGTTAACCATATTGCACCTAGGCATAAGACCTGCCTGACCACCTGCAATCATAAAACCAGATATAAAGGCCGCACCGGCAGAAGTACCTGCAACATTTACACCTTTTGCATTTAATCTACGAATAAGCTGTGCTATTGGGGTACCACCAAGAGTAGTAGAAAGTAAAAGTTGATTCCCACCTGTCATAAAGATACCTGTGCTTTGAGCAAGCTGATCTTGATAATCTTTATTAGTAGTCGCATCTAAACGAGTTTCAATCTTTAGGTTATAAACATCTTTGACTCCCATTTTAGAGAAAATATCAACATATATATCTCCTGTATCTGGCAGTTTTGATGCTGTAGGAATAACAGCTATCTTTGCGTCGCTTCCACCTGAAAGCTCAACAAATTTCTCTAGTACCGTTGGGCTTGCAAATTTATCTTCTCCACCACCAATTGGCATAATATACCCACGGTGATCCTTTTTTACTGGCTTAGACGGCATCTTGGAAATCTCCTTTTATAAAATTTATAAAAACTATGCATAATAATATTTTGTTAGAATAATACTAATTTATTAGACATTTTTCTATAAAAAAGGTTTATTTTTAGCATATAAATTGATACGCAGTTAATATTATTTACCCTTATTGTAATTGATGGTATGCTATGCGGTAAATATTACTATTAATTTTCAAGTATCTGTGAAATGAAAAAGATCAAAGCTCTAACAATCGGTGGCGCAACACTTGACACCATTATAGAATATGAAGAAATGTTCACTATGAATATGCAAAAAAAGGATACAACTCAATCTTTTATGCTTCTCGAAGAAGGAGCTAAAATTGAAGTTACTGAGCAAAAATCTTTTTCAGGTGGTGGAGCAACTAATGCGGCAGTCTCTTTTAAGAAACAAAATATAGACGTTAGTTTCTTTGGAAAGATTGGCAAAGATATTGCAGGTGAACAAATAACTAACGAACTTAAAGAACACGGTATTGACATTTCTAATATTCGTTATTCAAACAGTTATGGTACAGCAACATCTTACGTTGTACCCACTCTAAGTGGAGATAGAACAATTTTTGCCTATAGGGGTGCTAACAAAGATATTTTGCAAGATGACCTACCATCCAAAGCAATTATAGAGAGCGACTTTATCTATATCACATCGCTGAGCAAGTCATCTGCTGCTAGACTACCAGAGATAGTCAAATTAGCAGCGGATAACAATACAAAAGTAGCCATCAACCCAGGCTCTAGTCAGCTGAGTGTTGGTGAAAGTTTTATCAAAGATTCAATGTTTGGTATAGATATTCTCGTTTTAAATTTCCAAGAAGCTCAAAAACTGATGTTGTCACTTTTGTCATCTGATGACAAAGATATTATAGAATCAAAAGATAGGCTGGAAACTCCTCTTGACAGTAATAAGAGTGACTTTTTGAACTCTACCTTTAGACTTAAAGATTTCTTTAGAATCTGTTTAGATTTAGGTGTAAGAATAATTGTAGTTACAGATGGTGCTAATGGTGTATATGCTGCTTCTAAAGACAAGATATACCATAGTGAATCTTTGAGAATTAATAACGTTGTTAACACTCTTGGTGCAGGTGACTCATTTAGCTCAACATTCTGTGCAAATATTTATAAAGATAAGCCTATAGAACAGGCTATCAAATATGCTCTAATTAATTCTAGCCATGTAATACAGCACTCTGATGCAAAATCAGGTTTACAAACATCCGAAAATCTTGAAAAGATAAAATCAAAAATGAACAATGGTTTAGATAAAAAAATTACAATTACCTCTTGGTAATTTAATTTTAGGACTATTCACCTCGTCTCTCCCTCTATTTCACTCCATCATTCTCTTGTAGATGAGAATCTCATAAATCATAAGTACTAGCCTAAAGATACTCGCCTACGCGGGTATGACAAATTATTTTTATTTACAAATATATTCATATAATCCTACCCAATTGGGATTTAACTCTTTAATGATCCGTTCTTTCCAAGACCTGTTCCATTTCTTTAATTGTTTTCCCTCAATATAACTTCTTTTATACCTTCGTGTATTTTCGTAATAAACTAATTTTTATACTCAAAAACTTTTCTTATAAGATTTGATGTAATACCTATAGTTAATCCGAAAGAAATATGTCATTCTACAACTTGATCGTAGAATCCAAGTTTAACGCTCATAATAAGTGGATCCTATGGTCAAGCCATAGGATGACAAAAATGATTTCAAAAGTTATTTGGATTAGCGATATAGAACAGTATTATTTTTATCTGCAAGTATATAAACATATCCTGCTTTCTTACAAAAACCTTAGTTTATATTTACCCTAGTCACCTACTATCACTTGGCCATTTCCTCGAAGAAAGAAATCTCTAAAACTGTAACTGTATATTACCTACTAGCTAAATAATCTCCATCAAAAAATGACTCCACATCTGCGACATAATAATCTATTTCTTGATTATCATAAAAATTAGCCTCTGACTTATGATCATCTGCATGAACTAATACAGTTTGCATACCTAAATGTTTAGCAGGTACTAAATTGTGTGATGAATCTTCAAAGAATATTGCATTGGTAAAATCAATATCAAACTTGTCTCTACCTATCTCAAAATATTTAGTCTTTGGCTTGGAAACTAAGCCCGTATCTTCTACAGTCAAAATACCATCAAAACTATCATCTAAACCTAACTGTTTTAAAACTCTATAAGTATGAAAGTTAGAAGCATTAGTAAAAATATAAGTACGATTACTTTTTCTTAAATCATTAATATGTTTATTTAGTTTTTCATTTGGTTTGAAGTGACTAATCTCAATATCATCAATATAATCAAGAAATTCTTTAGGTTCGATATTGTGATAACGCATCATGCCAAGCATAGTTGAACCAAACTCATAATATAGTTCATCACGAATTGCATTAGCTTTGTCGGTATCTGAAATATTTAGTTTTAGTTTGATATAATCACTCATTCTTGCCATTTGGCAATCAAACAAACCGTTATTATATGGATATAGTGTATTATCCAAGTCAAATATGTAGGTTTTCATTTCATTCCTTAAAATTTTCTATAATAAATTAAGCTTTTTAAGTTCATCTTCGACAATACTCGCTGTCTTATCCCAATTAAAATCTTTTGCCCTATTTAGTGATTTACTTACTTTCTCAGCATACATTTTTTTATTATCTACAATCTGTTGCATCTGCTTAATCAACTCATCTGCACAATAAGGATCAAAATATAAGCCAGCATCTAATGCTATTTCCTGTAAGACTTCTATTTTAGAGGCTAAAACAGGAGTTCCACAAGCCATAGACTCTACTAATGGTAGCCCAAACCCTTCTTCAAAAGAAGGTAGTATAGTTGCTGTTGCTAATTGATAATATTTTGCCAAAACTTGATCGGTAGTGTCTAACCCTATTGTTTGTATCTTTGAAAGGCAAATATTATATTTATGAGCATAGCATCGTAGTTTATGATCGACCCCTCCTGAGAATACTAAATTATACTCATCATAATATTTAAAGTTTTTAAATGCTTTAAATATTATCTCAACATTCTTATGAGGACGTCTATTACCAATATATAAAAAATATTTTTGTTTAACTATAGTCGGATTGTAATCAAAAGCCAATGATATTCCATTATAAGCAACTGTAACTTTATTACTATCAATACCTGACCACTCTAATATTTGATTTTTTGAAAAGTTTGAAACTGTCATAATTTTGACATTTTCTCTCTTAATAATCGGCTTTAGTATTTTTTCAAAATAGAGTTTCTTTATAAAACTGCTCTCATATTTAGATATAATTGGTATAAGATCATGTATTGTTATAAGTAGTGCTTTATCTGTTTTCAAAAATATTGATAACGGAACATTCGCAGCAAAAGTATAATAGCCCTTAACATCTTTTTTTCTAAGCAAAAAACTTAAATAAAACAAATCTTTTAGAGAAAATGGTTTTATATGCTTGGAAGTAGCAATAAAATTCTGGGGTAAATATTTGATTATTTCACAAGCATATCTACCTATTCCATGTTTACCTTGCCAGCGTGTATCTATTAATAATTTTGGCATAAAATTTATCTATCATCATTAATTAGTAAAAATATTTAATAGTTGTTTAATAACAGCTTTTTTACTATATTTTTCGCAGTAAGTATAATATGCATTCATACCTAAATCACTTCCTTCAGAGAAAACCTTCTCTAAAGCTAATGCTAATGCAGTAACATTTGCCTCTTTCACTAAATAACCATTTACACCGTCTTCAATCAAATATCTAGGTCCTCCACAATCGAATGAAATCACTGGTTTACCATAACTCCATGCTTCTATAATTGTTCTACCAAATGTTTCAGGCCCACCATATTTACTTATAGAGGAATTAACTACAACATCTGCATTATTGTAGTAATATGACAAATCTTTTTTATATGAAAAAAACTTAACCTTATCACTAAGCTCTAATCTATCAATTAAATCTTTTAATTCTTTAAAATATTCATTGTCGATAATCTTTCCAATAATCCATATTTCAAATATAACAATATTTTCTATTTTTTTGGATGATTCAATTAAATAATCAATCCCTTTCCAACGATTTATCATAGCTGGTAATAAAATAATTTTTCTATCAACTATTTCTTTTTCCCCTAAAATAGGCTCACTTGTCCAATTAGGTATTATTTCATAAGAATCTATTATTTTTTTAGAGAAAAAACTCTTATAATCGAAAAATGCTTTCGTTGTTATAATATATTTAACATTTTTTCTTTTTAAAAAAAAAGAAATAAAATGTTGGTATTTCCACTGAAAATCTCTAATATAAATCAATATATTCGTTTTTTTAAATAATCCTAAAAAAGAAAGTATTGAAATAAAAAATGCACCTTTGTTAGTATTTATCAAAATATTACAATATGTATTTGTTTTACAAAGATTTAGAATTATATTCAAAGATTTCACTATACTTAATATTTTATTTCCTTTCGGTAAAGAAATTATATTCGCTTTTTTAGAAATGCTATTTTCATGTTCATCATTTTCAACCAACACATCTACACGGTATAATTTCACTAATTCTTGTATAACTAACTCTATGCTTTTTTCAGCACCTCCATATCCACTTGCATTTGATAGAATCAACACCTTTTTCATTTACATTATTTCAACATTCATGGAAAATATCTCTCGTATAAACTTTATCATTTACATCAAAAAGCTTTTCATCATTCCTATTACTAATAATTAAATCACAAATCTTTTTAAAAGTCTTTAAGCAATCAATTTTGGTAAAACTACTATCCATAGTTTTTAATAATGGTTCATATACTAACACTTTAATATTAAGCTTAACTAACTTGTCAATGATATCAAATACTGCAGATTTTCTAAAATTATCACTACCTTCTTTCATTACTAGTCTATATATACCAACAATATTTGGTTTTTTGCATAGTATTTGTTGTGTAATAAAATCTTTACGTGTTTCATTGGACTGTACGATCGCACTAATTAAATTATTAGGGATGTTTAAGTAATTTGCTTTTAATTGCTTCGTATCTTTAGGTAAACAGTAACCTCCGTAACCAAAACTAGGATTATTATAATAATCACCTATTCTAGGATCTAAACATACTCCTTTAATAATATCTCGTGTATTTAAATCATGTGTCTCAGCATAAGTATCAAGCTCATTAAAATATGCCACACGCATTGCCAAGTAAGTATTAGCAAAGAGTTTAACAGCTTCTGCTTCTGTAGAATCCATGTATAAAAGAGGAATATCTTTTTTTGATGTGCCACCTTTTAACAAATTTACAAAATTTTTAGCAACTTCTGATCTCTCACCTACTATAATTCTACTAGGATAAAGATTATCATATAAAGCCTTTCCTTCTCTAAGAAACTCTGGTGAGAATATAATGTTATCTATTCCTAGCTCTTGTTTTAGAGAGTTTGTGAACCCTATAGGAACTGTTGACTTAATAACAATAGTAGAACTTGGTGATATTTCTAGACAATCTTTAATAGTTCCTTTTAGTACAGATGTATCAAAAGTATTTGTAGTCTCATCATAATCAGTTGGCACAGATATCACAATGTAATCGGCACCAGTATATGCTTCATATTTATTAGTTGTAGCTATATAATTTAATTCTTTTTCAACTAGATATTGCTCAATAAACTTATCTTTAATTGGAGATATTGCATTATTAAGCAGATTAACACGATCTTCATCAATATCTAAAAAACAAACCTTATTATTTTGAGCTAACAAAATACCATTACTAAGGCCTACATAGCCTAAGCCTACTACTGTTATCTTCATTTTTCAGTCAATTTACCCCATAAATTAAAATAGTCAAATACTTTATTAATTTGTATATCATTTAGGTTTTGATGATGATTTATATGATAAAGAGCTTTTTTTTGAGTATTATCTATTTCATGTAAATTCCAAACTATCTTAGAATCTATTTTTTTACATTTGACATTATTCAACAAAGACATAGCTTTAAACCATATATCATCTGCTGTAGGTGCAAGTTCCATAAAAAGTTTTTCATTAGTTACAAACTCACTTAAAAGGTCTAATGAATATATAATCCCTGCACAACCTGTCGGAAAGATTAAAAAAGAAGCTTGTAACTTATTGCTTTCCATTTGCCATTTATTATATGGCTTTAACTTCCCTTTAATATTTATTCTCATATAATGCATTCTATGACAATGGACATAATTTGGTTCATTTAAATATGCTTTATATAACTGCTCAAGCCAAAATTTCGGATAAATAATATCATCATCTGCAGTAACTATCAGATCATTAGGGTAGTCTTTTAAAGCATATATTAGTTTTTTATAACTTTTTATATCTTTACAAAAAATAATTTCTAATCCTCTAGAAATAAATCGTCTTAGATTTTCTGGTATATTTTGCTCAGTAAACTCATCTTCAGCTAAGTACAATAAAACTTTATCAGGTTTTATACTTTGTGAAAAGATAGATTGTATAGTCAGAAATACTGTATCAATCCTATAACTATAGCTAGTTAAACTTACTATTAACTTTTTATCTCTTTTGTTTGCTGTAACACCCATATCATTATCTAAATATGCTTTAGTCATATTTTCAATAGCAATATTCTGTTTCAATAATTGTTGATATGACTTATATGAATACAAAGGAAATGCAAATAAAATTTTTAAAGACTTTTGAATTTTATGTTTTAATACTTTTAACATCCTATATTCACTTATGTTTTTTATTTAGAATTCTATATTTAGATATAGCAAATTTATAAACTATAGGATAATTAACCTTTAGCTTCAATATCAACATCTTTAGTGGTTTTTTTTCTGTATACAATCCATAATAAAAGTTAAATAAAGATAAGTTCAACTTATATAAATCAGTATTCTTTGGAGTATATTTTATTCTCTCAGCAATAGAAAAGCATGCTTTCATATAAAAAAGATTTTTAATAGCGCTCATTTTCTTTTCTATAAGTTTCTTTTGATTGTTTAAAAGAAAAACTAAGCTATAATACTTTTCCCAATTATAATTACTGTTTATTCTACTTCCCTTTCTTTGCAAATAATAATATTTAACCTGATTATTTACATAAATTTTTTGGGATTTGAAAAATAAACTTAGTAGAATATATTCATCTTCATAATATACTCCTTCTGGAAATCTTATTTTATCAAATAAATTACTAGCAAAAAGTTTATTACAAACGCTTGTTGTTCCTAATTTGTTATTCATATAGAGGTTAATTGCTTCGGAAGAAGTTAATACAGTTTTCGGAATATTATCTATATCATTAGTATCAGAAAAATCTTCTTTATCTATTTTTTTGTGCCCTATTATAGATATACCAACGTTTTCTTTTTTTATTCCCTCTAACAAAGACTCTATAAAGTCTTCTTCAACCCAATCATCACTATCTATAAAAGATATATAATCACCCCTACAAATATCTAAACCTAGATTTCTAGCACTTGAAGAGCCTCCATTTTCTTTATTCATCATACTCATACGACTATCTTTTTTTGCATAACTTTCGCATATTTCTAGAGAGTTATCTGTAGAACCATCATTTACTAGGATAATTTCTAAATTTTTATATGATTGATTAATAACTGAATCTAAACATCTAGATAAATAATTTTGCGTATTATAAATTGGAATTATTATAGAAACTAAGGAAAACATCTAACGTCCTTTTTTTAACAGAATTTTTAAAGCTTTATATATCTTAGTATTTCCAAAAGCATTATAGATAAAAACTCTATAAGTTTTGTAAAAGTAGAAAGCATTCGTAAATAATATATTTTTTTTATATCTTATAGCCACTTCTTTACTTTCTCTAAACCTTTCTATGATAGCTGTGCTACTTATTCCCCCCATGTAAAAATAACTAAAACCATTATCTATAAAAATACTTTTGTCTGTTTGTAATATAAGCCTATTAAAAAAATCTAAGTCTGCAGCAATGTTAAGACTAGTGTCAAACTTAATATTTTTCACAAAATGGCTTTTAACAAATAAACTCATATGAGACATTGGCATATATTGATATGCTTTTTTCGTAATTTTGCTTTCAGCTTTAATATATTTTTTTTCACTATTTTTAAAAAAATATGTATTTGAATAAATATAATCATAGTTACTATTTTTTAAATGCATACTATATTCTTCAAAAATAGCTTTTGTATAGTAATCATCAGAATTTAAAAATCCTACATAATCACCTGTTGCTAACATTGCACCTTTGTTCATAGCATCATAGATACCATTATCAGGTTCAGAGACTAAAATGTCTACAATATCACTATACTGATTAATAATCTCTAAGGTTCTATCAGTAGAACCTCCATCAATAATAATATATTCAATATTTTTATAAGTTTGATCTTTGATACTTTGTAGAGTTCTCTGTATAGTTTTTTCTGAGTTATAACAAACTGTTATCACACTAAACTTTAGATATCCATTATTATCTACCATTACTGAACTCTATATATTATATTGACATGCTATATTATTTTTTTTACATCAAGAAATTTTTTATAATATTTTTTAAAATATTCGATATCCATATCCCACCACTTAACTTTTAAAAGTTTTTCAACTTCATCTTTCTCAAATCTAAATTTTATAACTTTAGCAGGTACTCCACCTACAACAGCATATGGAGGCACATCTTTCGTAACAACAGAGCCTGCTGCAATTATGGCACCACTCCCAATATTAACACCATCAACAACTAAAACATTTGCACCTATCCAAACATCATTACCAATATTGATATTTTCAAACTCCGTAAAATAATTTTTATCTACAAATGTAACTTGAGATTGTTTTGACATAGAAAAGAAAGCAGGATGTGTCGATACAAATCTCGATGTCGGATGTTTTCCAAGACCTATTCTACAGCCAGGACCAATACTACAAAACTTACCAATCTTAGTTTGATGAATATGTGTTTTAGAAGCCACATAGGTAAAATCTCCTATACTTACATTCTTTAAAAAAATTTCATCGTATAAGGTAGTATACATTCCAAATGAACAATTATTAACTTCTGTCATATAACCTATTTTGAGATGACTTTTCCTATATTTAAATTCTAACCTCTTAGCTCTCAATAACCTGTTAAACCAAATAGATAATGGATTTCTTAATATTCTTTTCATTGATCAAACAAATCCTCAAACTTCACCTTAGGAAACACCTTTAACAAACTAGAACTAGATGTATTGAAGATCTTACAAGAGTAATTATCATCAAAAATTTTATATTTACTAAATATTTTATACTGTCTCAAAAACTCATTTATATAAAACATATTACCAAAAGTTCTGGCAAATTCATTCTTTTGATGTTTAGCACTACTATACATTCTCATCTCACTCTCATCATTATATAAAAAATAATCATGATCCATACCTACTAAGTATATTTCATCAAATCCCATATAGAGAGCTACAATTAAAGAATAAATACTAACCGCTTCTCCTTCATATATTACTCCTGTAATATCCATTGCGGACTTATCAAAACTCTCATAAAAAAACTTTTTACCTGCGTAATACCAATTTATTTTATGATGTTTAAATATCTTATACTTATCAAATATATACTTTATATTTATATCATCACGATTAATTCCAAACAGCATATTTATATTATTTGGCATATATTTTTCCATATCCTCAAACCATTCCTTCCATTCTTTTTCCGTCTGTGGAGAATGAATTGGGGCTGTCATATAATACTTCTCTATATTTCCACTCATAATTTCAGAAAAATCTTCATGTACATAAAAATTATTTAGAGCAAAAACTATTTCATTTTTTAATTTTTTCAAATTTTCTTTTTTAATAGATGTGCCACTTCCCAATATAAAACATCTCTTACCTTTGTGAATATCTTTTAATTCAGAATTTTTTACAACTAATTTTCTATATCTTGAAAAATATTTATAGTCTTTAGCAAACTGCACTATGTCCCAGAATAATGGTGGGATCAAATTTTTTATAAACTTTTTCACGTTATAAACTTTCATTTTTTCTCAAAATCTATGTTGAAATATCTTCTTATCAATCAATCTAATTTAAAATTTTTTCTATAAATTCTCTAACAGCTCCATCTCCACCTTTTTTTGACAATTTAAGAATATTTGGAATATTTTTTATTTCTTTAAGTGCTGAACTTGGACACGCTGCCATACCAACACTTGCCAATAACTCTCTACAGTTAATATCATCTCCTACATAAGCAACTTCACTTAATGATATATTTTCTTTTTTACATATTTCTTTCACAATATTCAGTTTACCATGATGTTCTAAACCCTGATACAAATAATCAACTTTTAATTTTTTAGCTCTATTTTCAACTATTTTGGTATTCTCACTAGTAATAATACCCGTCTTTATTCCAGCATCCCTTAATAGTTCAAATCCTTTACCATCATGTGTATTAAACTTTTTAAACTCTTCACCATTAGTTCCGTAATACATCCCAGCATCTGTGAGAGTACCGTCAACATCTGCTAGAAATAGTTTTATAGCCGTTTTTGTTCGTTTAGAAAGAACATATTTATACATAAGGCTTTCCGCTATTTCCCAGTCATCCTCTTCATCTATCTCAACTGCCGTAAACTCTTTCATTTCATGTATAGCCACTTTACCACTGAGACGGTTCTTCTCCTTTTTTATATTACCTATAGTATTAATATAAAAAGCTCCATTTTCCATAAATAAACCTGCGAAATCTTGTCGCCTTGGACGCTCCTTATAATTATAATTTAATGGTACAGCATCATTATCCCAAAAAAATCTTTTTGTCCGTACACAAGTAAGAAGTGAATTAGCATTTTGTTTTTTCAATGTTTCTAATGCCATATCAAAGTCTTTTGATTGAGTAAATGGTGAAGTAGCTTGTACTAAAAAAAATAAATCATCATCCTCAAAAGTATGCTTTTTTATAAACTCTAACATTACTGATTCTGAACTTGATGTGTCATTTGCATTTTCATAATCTCGATCATAAATACTAACCTTATCAAAACCAAAGTTATCAACTACAAGCTTGATTTCTTCACAATCTGTAGCTACAAAAACTTTTTCTATACTTGTAGAGTTTTGAAGCGCTTCAAGGCTCCAATAGACTAACGGTCTACCACAAAAATTTTTAATATTTTTAAACGGTATTGATTTACTTCCACACCTTAAAGGAATAAATGCTATATTCATTGATATTTACTTTCTATATTTTAACTTTTCTCTCTGTAATTTTTCTATTGTAAGTATTTCATCTACCTTATACTGAAGTGCTTCATATGTAGCATCTAAATCCCTACATAGCTTCGATAACCCACATGGCTCTAATGATGCTGCATGATCTGTTCCTTTCCATGTTCTATTTTTTGTAAAGTGTCTTTCAATCCATTTTGCACCTAGCGTATATGCTGCTATGTCAATGGCAATACCATTGTGATGGCCAGAAAAACCTATTTCTGAAACTCTATCTCCATAATTATCATATAACCATTTAATTTCTAGCAAAGCCACATCATTAAATGGCACAGGATATCCAGATGTGCAAGCATATACTAAAAGCCTTGATCTTGCCTGATCAGTTTTTTCGAAGAAACTAATAATATCCTCAATTTCTTTTTTTGTTGTCATACCTATAGATAATTGAACTTGTCCACCATACTCATCTCTTAATATTTTTAACAACTCAAAATTATTATTGCATGCAGATGGTACCTTTAAAAATTCTGGTCTAATAGAAATCATTTCCTTCGCACTAGTTACATCCCAAACAGATGTTGAATAAATAATACCTAATGAGTCACAGTACTCTTTCAATTTGCGATGTTGTTCTTGAGTAAACTCAAGATACTCTCTATGCTCTCCATAAGTACTACCATAAGAATTATATGGAACTGGATGTGGCATATTGTATTGTTCTTCTGTTAGTAAATCTTTATTATTTCTTTTTTGAAACTTCACGTAGCCAGCACCACTTTGTTTTGCTAAATATATAAGTTCTTTAGCAATTTCAAAACTGCCCATGTGATTACAACCTATTTCTGCAATAACCTTAGGTTTCTCATAACTAAAATTAAATGACATTTCAAATACTCTCTCTATACCAAACTTATCAACAATCCATCATCTATACTATAAATTATATCATACCCCTCTATAGTAGAAAGTCTATGTGCTATTGTTATTATAGTTATATCTTTTAACTCTTTTATCACATTTGTGACTTCTTTTTCAGTTTCTGTATCAAGAGCTGATGTTGCTTCATCCATCACTAATATTTGTGGATTTTGATACAATGCTCTAGCTATACCTAGTCGTTGGCGTTGACCACCTGAGAGTCTAATACCATTCTCACCAACAAAAGTATCCAAACCTTTATTCAAATTACTGACAAAATCATCAAGCTGCGCCATTTCTAGACATTTCCAAACTTTAGTTTCATCTATATCTGACTTTAACTCACCAAAAGCAATATTTTCTTTGATAGATGTATCATAGAGTATAATTTGTTGTGGAATATATGCAAATAGTCTTTGTATTACCTTAGTACTATTAATTTGCTTATCATCTATATGAAAGTTACCTTTTTGTGCAGTGTAAAATCCCATTAATAAATCAACTAAAGTACTTTTACCAGAACCTGAAGGGCCTATAAAAGCAGTTTTTTTACCTTTTTCTATTGTCACAGAAATATTTTTTAAAGCTTGAGTACCATCAGGATAACTGTAACTAATATTTTCAAAACGGATATTTTTTTCAAACTTTATCTCTAATTGGTGATTATTACCCAATCCATCTGAATAGTTTTGATATTTCTCTAACTCTCCATATATTAGTTTTAATGCCGGAATAGAATATTTGATATTTGAAATTGCTTGCATAATCCTATTAAGTGCAGGTAGTAACTGTGTTGCAGCAACTCCAAATACAGAAAGTAATATAAAGATTGAATTTATTGACTCACCTAAAGCTACAAAAATTAACAAAGTAATCAAAATAAATGTAATTGCTATAGCTTCTATAAAAAATCTTGGCAGAATTTGAGATATTTGACTAATCTGAGATGCTCTATTGAGCATCGCTGCTTTCTCATTGAATTCATTCATAAATACTTTTTCTTTATTATAAAGCTTTATTTCCTTTATTCCTGATAGACCATTCATAGTTGTCTGAGTCATGTTTTTCCAAGCTTCAGCTCTTTGTTTACCGTATTTAGTTAAAATTCCTTTTATTTTTAACATAAAAATAAACAACGAAACTCCCAAAATAAGCAAAGTAAAAAAACTAAACAAAAAATTTATATATAACAACAAAACTACAATAAATATGCATGAAAACAAATCAGTAGCTAATATTCCTAGAGGATTAATTATTCCTCCAGATAATTGATTAGTTTCCGAGTTTATATTACGTATAAGAGTCGGTGTGCTTCTAGTTAAATGAGATTCATAATCCATGGATATATATAGTTTAAATAGCTTCTTTTGAATACTAAGAACTATAGAGTTTAAAAATTTGGTTTGAAACCAAAATAGTGCCACACCAATTATATTCTTTATCCAAAAAGCTAAGATCAATAAAGCTATGCTTATAAGCACTATTTGAAAATGGCTAAAACCACTCAGCAAATGTATATTATCAAACTGATTTGGATTAACTAACACACTCACAAAAGGAATAACAGCTCCAACACCTAGTATCGAAGACATCGAACCTAAAAATAATAAAACAAGGTATAAAAAAAACCTTTTTTTCTGAGTAGTATCTAAAATACCAAAAAAATATTTAAAAAATTGCTTCATTTCACACCACTATCTATCACTTCATCATAAACCGACTTATAACTGACAACCATTTTATCCAAGCTAAAAACATCACCAAATCTAACTTTAGCATTAGCTCCGTACTCTTTAGCTTTTTGCTCATATTGCCAAAGCTCTTTGAGCTTGTTAGCTAGATCTTGATTATCATCTGGCTTTGCTACCAATCCTGTTTGTTTATCAATATTTACAAAGGTTGTACCTGTACCAATCTCGCAAGTTATCATTGGCTTAGCAAATATACTTGCCTCTAGTAAGACTAATCCAAAAGCTTCTGTCCTTATGTTTGAGGGTAACACCAGAGCATAACTTAGCTTTAGTAATGATAGCTTGTCCTTATCATCTAATGCACCGACAAATTTTACATTCTGCAGATTATTTTGCTTAACTTTTTGCTCAAGTAACTCCCTTTGATCACCATCACCAACTATAACAAGTGGATAATCTTGCCCTTGCATAGCATCAATCAAGATATCTAAGGCTTTGTAATACCTCAACCCACCAATATAGATAAAGAATTTCTTAAAACCAATATTATTTTTCCAATATAAATAGTTTTCCTCATCAATATTATAATCTGATTTATCCAAACTCATTGGAATAACTTTTTTAGGTACTTTTATTTCCCTAAGAATCTCACTACTCTCAAGATAATTAGGAGATGTTGGTAAAATATATTTTGCACCATCGAGAAACTTTCTCATTAAAGGTTTATACAATATCATCAACTTTTTTTGCTTGATAATATCTGAGTGATAAGTAACTATATATGGCTTATTTACTCTACAAATAGTCTGCAACAAGTCAGCATAAGGATATGGAAAGTGATAGTGAATAATATCAATTTGTTTAGCTAACTCTTTGAATTTCTTAATTGCCGATAATGAAAAAGTTGTTGAAGCTATATTCAAATTTGTTTTAGCAAAATGCAATGTATAAAAATCTTTGTGTATAGTTTGATTCTCTTTACCCATAGCCAGAATATGTATATCTAAATCATACTTTTTAAACATAGCAACTGATAGCTCATGTATGAACTTTTCTATACCACCATAAGTCTCAGGATAAAATGATTTAAATACATGTAAGATTTTCATTCTCTAAATATCATTCTCTTTGGCGTAATTCTGCCATCTAACAATATCAACGCATATATCATCGATAGTTTTTTGTGTCTCAAAACCTAGCTCCTGTTTAGCTTTGGCAACACTCGCGGACATCTCTGTAATATCACCAGCTCGTCTAGCTACTATTTGATATGGAATCTTTTTACCTAGTGCTTTCTCATAAGCTGTGACAATCTCTAGTACGCTACATCCATGACCAGAGCCTAGATTATATGCTCGCCAATCTGGCCTAACCTTTGAGATATGCTCAATTGCCAATATATGCCCTATAGCCAAATCTACTACATGGATATAATCTCTAATACAAGTACCATCCCTAGTATCATAGTCGCCACCAAAAATGCTAAGTTTAGGCAATTTACCTGACCCCACTTGCCCAACATAAGGCATTAAATTATTAGGAATACCTTGAGGGTCTTCACCAATCAATCCACTACTATGAGCCCCTACAGGATTGAAATATCTGAGACATGTAATACTAAAATTATTATCAGCCTTATACAGATCTGCTAGAATATTCTCTATCATTAGCTTAGTAGCACCATACGGATTAGTTGCACTAAGCTGCATGTCCTCTACAAATGGTGGTATATTGTTCATGCCATATACCGTCGCTGAAGAACTAAATACGAAATCATAAACTTGGTACTCTTGCATTAACTCAAGCAAATTTAGTGTACTTAATAGATTATTATGATAATAAGCCAAAGGCTTCTGTACACTCTCGCCAACAGCTTTCAGACCTGCAAAGTGAATCACCGCATTTATACTATGCTCTTGAAAGATTTTCTCTAACTTATCTTTGTCTAAAAGATCTATCTGATAAAAATCAAAATCTTTTCCTGTGATTGTCTTGACTCTATCAACTACAGATAATTTGCTATTTGAAAGATTGTCAACGACAACAACTTGATATCCTCTATCAAGAAGCTCAACAACCGTGTGACTACCTATGTAGCCTGCACCACCTGTTACCAATACTTTTTTATTCATATCTATACTCTATATAATTGACATTTACTTGATTCACTACTTTGGTATTTACTACTTTCTTCTTGGGCAAAAATATTCCTAATACTTTCATAAAAATAACTCTAACTGTCTCGATAATAATAAGTAAATCAAAAACAAAACTCCATCTTCTAATATATACAAGATCAAGCTTAAGTTTATTCTCAGGAAGAGTTGCATAGCTTGTCAAAACTTGAGCGTATCCTGTAATCCCAGCTTTAACTTTGGTTCTACATAAGAACTCTGGAGTCTCTTTTGCAAACTCATCAATTAACTCTCGTCTTTCTGGGCGTGGCCCCACTATAGACATATCACCTTTTAAGACATTAAAAAACTGCGGTAGCTCATCTAACCACACAGGCCGAATTATCTTACCAACCTTAGTAATTCTATCGTCATCACTACTTGCCCACACGGCACCTGTGTGAGATTCAGCATCTACTTTCATGCTCCGGAACTTTATCAGTTTAAATTTTTTTTCGTTTTTAGAAACTCTTTCTTGAACGAAAAAAGGTGACTTCTTATCTTCTAAAAATATAGCCAAAGCAACTATCAACATAATTGGAGCAGTCAGAATAATAATCACAACACTAAAAATCATATCAAAAATTCTCTTCACTGCTTGAGCTTCAAATGACAAACCAAAATTTTTAACACTCATCGCTAGACTATCACCAAGAGGTATAAGTACAGCTCCCCAAATAGATATTTCATACTTTCGAGGAATAACCACCATCTCAACATTATACTGACTCAAAAGTGATAAATCATTATCAGCAAGTAGCTTTAGAGCTTTATCTGAAATAAAAACTTTAGTATAACTTTTGATAATATCAACCAACGTTAAACCATCCATATCTATACATAGGTAGCCATTCACGGTTTCATTAGGCAACTTAGAATGCATTGCTTTATCAAAAAGCCAGTCTTGTTCACCATGACATCCTATAATCAATACACTGTTATAAATAGTATTCCGCATCAGCCTCCTAAAGTAGACACGTAATACCGATAAAGCTATAAACTGAATAATAAAACCAATAAGAATAATACTACGAGGAAAAGCAAAACCTCTCAAAAAAAAGGCTAAAGATGTAATCACTATTGCTATCGTAAATGAACATAATATTACTTTTAGTATATTTCTTGATTTTGAAATCTTCTCACCATTTGTGTATTCAGCAATAAGAAATGTTAGCAGTGCAATAGCTACTATAAATGATGCTAAAAAGTTAAAGCTACTAAAGTTGCTAATATCATAATCAAAAATATGTAGAGGTATAAAATAGCTCAATAAAACTATTATTACAGAAAAAAAGAGTTCTATAATTTTAAGCTTAAGTATCATACTAGATTTTCTTGAGCTCATCTCTCATCTTATCAATAGTTTGTTTGTAGCTATCTGAGTTAAAAATAGCCGACCCAGCTACAAAAGCATCAACTCCGCAAGCTGCAATCTCTGCAATATTATTAGGGTTAACGCCACCATCTATCTCTAGTAAGATATCTCTACCAGTTGATTTAATCCACTGAGAAACTTCTTTAGCTTTATCCAGCATTGCTGGTATAAATTTTTGCCCACCAAAGCCTGGATTTACTGACATTATCAATATCCTATCAATATGACTTTCAACATATTTTAGACAATCTATTCCTGTAGCTGGATTTAGAGCTAGACCCGCATCAATATCAAAGGACTTGATAAGCTGTAAACTTCTATCTATATGCTCACTAGCTTCTGGATGAAATACAACACTACTAGCACCAGCTTTAGCAAAACTCTCAATCAAGCTATCTACTGGTTTAACCATAAGATGAACATCCATGCCAGCTGTAATACCATAATCTCTCAAAGCCTTAAGAACCATAGGGCCAAACGTAAGGTTAGGCACATAGTGATTATCCATTACATCAAAATGAATATTATCAGCTCCTGCTTCTAAAACTGCTTGAACATCTTCACCTAATCTTGCTAAATCTGCAGATAATATCGATGGATTAATCTGGAATTTTTTCATGGCCATTTGTCTAAATATATAAAAATTAAAAATAATTTTAACATAACAATAAAAAATATTTGAGCTAATAAATCTCAAAAACTATAATATCTAGTGCTAATTGCTTTTTATAATAAATAAAGGAAAATAACAAAATGGATCATATTGAAAATGCCAAACAAACATTTGAACTTGAAATACAAGCTTTAGAGAAGTTAAAGGAATCTATTGGTGATGACTTTAAAAAAGCATGCGACATCATTTTGAAAAACAATCAAGGTAGAGTGATTATAACTGGCATGGGAAAATCAGGCCAGATTGGCAAAAAAATTGCTGCCACACTTGCAAGCACAGGAACACCTGCTTTCTTTGTCCATCCTGGCGAAGCTGGTCACGGTGATTTTGGTATGATTACAAACAAAGATGTTGTAGTAGCAATATCTAACTCTGGTAATTCTAGTGAGATTATGGGAATTATGCCGATGATCAAACATCTCAATATACCTATAATTTCTATTACTAGTAATAAAAATTCACTAATGGCTAAAAATAGTGATGTAACACTCAATTTAGGCGTTGATAAAGAGGCTTGCCCCCTTAACCTTGCGCCCACATCTAGTACAACTGCAACATTAGTTCTAGGCGATGCCTTAGCAATCGCTTTGCTTAAGGCTAAGAACTTTTCTGCTAGAGATTTTGCTTTTTCTCATCCTAGTGGCGCACTTGGTAGAAAACTAATACTAAAAGTTGAAAACATTATGCGCAAAGGTAATGAAATACCAAAAGTCAAATCTACGGATAACATACGTAAAGCAATATTAGAAATAAGTGATAAAGGAGTCGGCGGCACATTGGTTGTTGATGATGACAAGCTCTTAGGCATATTTACTGATGGTGATTTAAGAAGAATGTTTGAAGCCGAGAGCTTTAATTCTCAGAGAGCGATTAGAGAAGTTATGAGTCAGAATCCTAAAACAGTTTCAAGTGATGAAATGGCAATTATAGCACTTGAAGAAATGGAAAAATTTGAGATCACTAGCTTAGCAGTGGTTGACGGTAAGAATAATGTTGAAGGTATAATCACCATGCACGACCTAGTTAAGTTAGGGCTTAGATAACACTAGTTTCTTATAAAAATTTTCTTCAGCCAATGGTCAGCACTTACGTATCTTCCACCACCGTATAAAAATAATGTAAATAACATGATGAAGTATGTAACAGAAAACTCCATACCACCATTAAGCATTACAGGATCACCTAGCGCAGTAACATAGTTATATCTATCTGGGAAGTTTTGTGATAACCATACAAATAGATCATTTAGTCTCTGTGTAGATTCTGCAGTTTTGTCTGCAATCGCAGGCCATCCATGAGCCCAGTGAACCGCAGCACCAGCAACACCCATCACAAACATCATTGGAATAGAAACAAGCCTAGTAAATAAGCCTAATGCAATACCAACACAGCCAATAACTTCTGCAGAAGTTGCTAAGAATGCCATAACTTCTGGCATAGGCATACCTAAACCACCTTGAGAAGCTGGAGCACCAAACCATGCCACAGTTGTACTAAAACCCTCTATTTTTGATCTAGCCCCTACAAACATAGTCGGTACTAAATAGAGTCTTATACCTAACAAAAGTAAAAAGTCGATAGACTGAAACTTTTGGATAATCTTGTAATATATATCATATATTCTATTTATCATAAATTGCTCCTTATACTGATAAAGTAATCATATTTTGGTTATGCCAAGAGACTAAACGATTAATTAAGTACTCTTGTTGTTCATTTTTTATTTGCTTAAAATCATCTGATTCAAAAATATCCACTCCTTTTTCTAATGCTGAACTTAACACAGCGTACTCAAGTGTAGATATTCTTTGGTATGAAGTTCTATGGTTTATATTGCGATAAAGCGCATACATAATATTTTGCTCTGTACTTATTTCTTCATCCAAATCATTTATATCAAAAGGAAGTAGTATAAAAGTTAGTGTTGGATTTTCTTTTATATCTCGGATATCTTTAAAACTTATACTTTTAGCGATTCCTATATTTTCAACAACTTTAGATTCATCTATTTCTATAGAGAAAAGTAGCCACTCAAACTCTATTAATTTAGATAATTTTTCATTCATTTTCACGGACTTTGAAGATTTTAGTATCTCTGTAGCTATTTGATGAAATGCTGGCTCAGATGATATATTATCCTCAAAAAAAACTTTTAAAATCTTATCTTTAATCTCTTGAGAGGCATGTTTATTAAAGTAAGGAAAAGTATTTTCTAAAACACTAGATACATTACCAACAATAAACTCACGATACATTTGTATCTTTTCATCACTAGCATTACCGTAACGAATAGCATGAGTAAAGTTTTGCATTTTAGTCTTTATAGATTCTGATATATTCATATTTTGCCCTCTATAACATTTGTTATGCTATTTAACTCACTCACCAAATCATCAAGCTTTGGTATAAAATGATCGCGTTCAAGTAACATTGGATGCCAACCATGTTGCTCCACAGCAAACTTAGCTAACTCTTTTACTTCCTGTATTACATCTTTACCATGAGTATCTAAAATGAAATCATCTTTTTTATAGTGTCCTGCTATATGGTAATAATTGACGCTACCTTTATTTATACCTTTTATAAATTCATAAGCATCATAGTTGTGATTATGTCCGTTAACATAAACATTATTTATATCAAGAAGCATTTTCGCACCACTTTTCTGTAGAATCTCATTGATAAAATCTAGCTCATTCATATCATTATCATATTGGTAGTAATATGAGATATTTTCTAATGTAAGCGGTCTTTTTATAATCTCTTGAACCTGCTCTATACGATTGCAAATATAAGAAATATTTTCTTTCTCTCTAGGAACTGGTAAAAGATCATATAAGTACCCTTTTTCATCATCAGAAAAACATAAATGATCACTATATATTTCAATACTATAATCATCTAAGAATGCTCTAATTTCATTCAGAAATTTCTTATTAAGTGGTTGAAAACCTCCTATTGATAAACTCAAGCCATGGGCTATGATAGGATAGATATTGGCAACCTTGTCAAGATAATCTCTCTTAAAACCTCCTAAACCCATCCAGTTTTCTGGAGAAAGCTCAAGAAAATCAATCCCTTCAACTTTTTGTGTTGATAATATTGATTGATGCTCAGATCTTAAGCCTATACCTTGACTCTTACCAATCATTGTCCACAAACTCCATTAGAGCATTTACCTAGTTGAGCTACTTCTTTTTTATCTTGCTTACCATAACTTTTACAAACATTTGTACCACAGTTACCATCTCTTGCTCTGACAAGTTTTCCATCTTGCTCATCAGCATCAACATCAACCACCCCAAATTTTTTAAGTGAGCCACATTTACCACTTGCACATTTGCCTTCGCCTTGAGCTATTGGACTACTCTCAGATGAATCCTGAACCTGTGTAACTGGTGCTTTTGCTTCTTCTGCTAAAGCAATACCAAACGACATAGAAGCTGTTAAAGCAATTGTTAAAGGTATTTTTTTCATATTAAATTCTCCTATTTAACTCCATTAACTGGGAAACATGCTAAATCTCGACCTTCATAAACAGGTCCTTTATAATACTTTTTAACTATTTTTGTTGACTCGTCTTTAAGTACCAAACCTTTACCTAAGAAATGACTTAAAACTAATGCTTTTGGATTAACTGCTGCAGCAACTTGTCCAATGACTGATGGTTTAGCATGTAAGAAACTACCTGCTGCATCAGCACTTTCATCAATCGGCATTGGCATCATTAGAATATCTGCATTTTTTGCAAATTTAACAAACGCATCTCTAAACTTATCATGATCATTACTACCACCGGCACCTGTTACAACAATAGTACCTTTCTTAGATACAATCTTATATGCCAAAGTTGGAACATCACCTTTAGGAATACCTAACGCCCAAACAGTAAACTCATCATTTGAAAAGACCTTCGTTGGTTCTAATTTTGTATAGTCAATATTTTTCACAGGGTCAAGCTTAAACGGGAAACCATCAGTAGCTGTAAGTATTCCATGTAAATATGCAAAAGAACCATGCTCTTCACCAAAAACTCGTTGAAGAAAATCAGTTGCACTAGGGAACAAGCCCGAGCCTGTAGGTCCTGAAAATGGGAGATTCTCTGTTCTTTTGGAGAAATATGCTCCTTTTAATATCGCTGGAATATCTGCTGAATGATCGGCATGAAAATGAGTCATATTGATCGAATCTAAATCTTCTAATCTAGCCCCTGATTGACCAAATCTAAGATATGTACCTCCACCAGCATCAATCAAAATCTTAGATTTTCCATCAATCCATATTAGTTCACCTGCTGACGCTCTAGCATCATCTGTAATCGGTCCGCCAGAACCAAGAAGCTGTAGAGTGAAAGATTTATCTAAACACTGTGGGTTTGTTTGTGCAACACCTTGTGATACTCCAAAAGCACATATTGAAGCAAACACAAAGTTTAAAGCTCTTTTTTTCATAAACAACCTTATAAATTTAATTTTGTAAGGTTATTATCAACGATTAAAACAAATAATTAAAACTAATATTTTTTATAAAATATATCAATTTTTATTATAAAAAATATATAAGATTGAGTTAGATAAAACTAAATTAAGATATTTTAAAACTAAAGAACATTACCCATCAAAACGCTATGATAACCAGCATCAACGTGGATGTTTTCGCCTGTAATACCAGAAGCCATATCAGAACATAAGAATGCAACTGTATTACCAACTTCCATAATATCTACGTTTTTCTTAAGTGGCGATACTGTAGCATTATAATCTAACATCTTTTTGAAGTTAGAAATACCTGAAGCTGCCAAAGTTTTGATCGGACCTGCTGAAACGCAGTTTACATTTATTCCATCTGGACCTAAAGCAAGAGCTGTATATCTCATAGTAGCTTCTAAAGATGCTTTAGCAATACCCATAGTATTATAACTAGGCATAGCTTTTTCAGCTCCAATGTATGTAAGACCTACGATAGAGCCTTTTCTACCTTTCATCATTTCACGGCCTTCTCTAGCTAAAGCTGCAAAAGAATATGCACTAATATCATGAGCTATAGAGAAACCTTCACGAGTTACAGTATCGACGAAATCTCCACCTAACTGATCACGTGGAGCAAATGCAATCGAATGAATAATACCATCTAGACCATCCCAAACTTTACCAAGTTCCACAAATAAATCTTTCATCTCTTGATCAGAGGTTACATCACAAGGCAAAACTGCAGCTGGATTAAACTCATCACTTAATTTTTCAACTCTTTCTTTGAATTGACCAACATAAGTAAACGCAAGTTCTGCACCTTCTCTATGAAGAGCTTTGGCAATACCATAAGCGATTGATTTATTACTTAACAGACCAGTAACAAGTATCTTCTTTCCTGCTAAAAAACCCATTTAATATCTCCTTTAGTAGATTAAATTTAAACTCGGCTCGGACATACACAGCCGGCACCGACGATGTAGTATTATCTCAAGCTAATGGATATAATTATATAATAATTTAATAGTATTATAAAACACTAGTTTAATTTAAAGGTAATTATCAATGCATTGGAAAGAAAAAAAAATAGTCTCGGCACCATCTAGCGAAATGGGGTTTGACAAAGCTAAAGCAAGTTGGGATATTATGAAAATATCATCTGAACTTGTCGAAGGATATGAAAGATTAGATAAGATATCTCCGGCTATCAGTATATTTGGTTCAGCAAGAATTTCCGAAGATGATAGGTACTACAAAGATACTGTTGAACTAGCTAAATCTTTGTCAAATCATGGCTTTGCTGTTATCACAGGTGGTGGTCCTGGAATTATGGAAGCAGGAAACAAAGGTGCACAGCAAGGCTCCTGCTCCAGTGTTGGTCTTAACATAACGTTACCGCATGAGCAAAAACCTAACAGCTATCAAGATGTCTTTTTGATTTATAGATATTTTTTTACGCGTAAGGCGATGTTTATCAAACACTCTATGTCATATATAGTTATGCCTGGTGGCTTTGGTACTCTAGATGAGCTTTTTGATATTACAACCCTGATACAAACAGGTAAAAAAGTCAAAATGCCAATTATACTCTATGGTAAAGATTTCTGGGGCGGATTAATGGAGTGGATAAAAACCACCTTGGTTCAAAAAGGCGTAGTTAGTAAAGAAGAAGTTAACCTTCTAACCCTTGTAGATAGTATTGATGAAGTATTAGAAGTAGTAGCTGAACATTATATGCATACCTATAGTTCAAAAGCACACTCAAAAATTGTATTTTAAAGGTTTTAAATATGGATGTAAGTACTATTTCAACAACATTAATCAACAATTCACTACCCATTATTACTGCCTTTACAGTTTTGATTCATATTTTTTGTGGTTTAGGGATAGCTAAAGATATCCCCAGAGTCTTAGACAGAAGAATAACCACAATACTTTTACCAAAAAATATTTGGATACTTGTTGGATTAGTCTTTGGTATATGGGGCTTGCTTATATATTGGTTATTTCATCACTCAACTATATCAAGAGGTTAAAATAAACTATGAGCAATAATAATTTATGGGAACCAAAATCATATAACTCAATAGGTAAGTTTGTCACAGAATATGGCAACGAAATTGTTGAGCTTCTAGGCCCTCAAAAAGATGAGAAAATTTTAGATATTGGATGCGGTACGGGTGAGCTTACTAATAAAATAAGATTACAAGGAGCTAGCATAGTTGGTATTGATGTTTCAAATCAGATGTTAAATCAAGCTAAGAAAAATTATCCAAATATAGAGTTCATAGAAGCAGATGCTCAACAAAATTTACCATTTAACTCAGAGAGTTTTAATGCTGTTTTTTCAAATGCCGCATTACATTGGATGCTAAATCCAACAGCTGTCATAAAAAATGTAAATAAAATTTTGAAGAAAAATGGCAGATTTGTTTTGGAGATGGGCGGTAAAGGAAATATAAAAAATCTATTAGCAAGTTTAGATAAAGCATCTCAAAAATATGCTATCCAAGACTATGCTCTTGAAAATTTTTACCCAAGTATTTCGGAGTATACTTCTCTACTTGAAAGTAATGGCTTTTTAGTCAAATATGCCATCTTATTTGAAAGACCTACTCTATTAGAAGGCTCTGATGGCTTTAGAAACTGGGCTATGACTTTTAGAAAGAATTTATTAGATAAAGTAACTAATACTGATGAATTCTTAGAATATGCTGAAAGAATTGCTAAACCATATCTGTATAAAAACAATAATTGGTATGCAGATTATGTCCGATTAAGAATTATTGCCTATAAGACACAATAGCTAACAGACTTCTTCTCCACCAAAAACTTCTTTTCTCAAATTCTCAATATCTTTTCTAATAATATCTTCAACTACCTCTTTAGTCAGGGTATGATCTATTCCTTTGATTAGATTGACACTTCCCCAAGTACTCTCAAAAAATTTATTATCAACAACGTTATCGTTCTCAGCTAAAGTAACCTTTATTGCTTCATGGAATTTCCCAAGTTTGCCATTAAACAATAGTAATAAGTATGCTCCTAACATCTTTCTAATCTTGATCTTACCAAGAACTCTCATTGTTTTATGATGAATAAAAAATGGTGTAATTAAGTGTAGTCTTTGATATAAGGCTTCATCAATTAAAGATGAAATCCCAGCAGACATTGATATCGCGTAGATAAGATCGTAATTATCAGCACTAACTTTATACTTATTGATAATTCTTTTAAGCTTACGCTTTACAAATACTGGTCGACCTAAAGCCACAGTTGTTACTTTAATTTTGATACCATCAATATCAATATGCTCAACACTATCGCCTTTACTATAGTATCCCCTAATTACTAGTATATTTAACTTGTCTTTATTCATTAATCGATAAGCTCTATTTGATAACCATCTGGATCTTTTATAAATGCTATAACTTGCGTACCACCTTTTACAGGACCTGCTTCACGAGTTACAACCCCGCCCTTTTCCTTGACATCTTCACATGCCTTATAGACATCATCCACCTGCATACACAAATGACCAAAAGCATTACCATGATCATAATCATGATCGCCCCAGTTATATGTCAGCTCCAATACAGTATGATCCGAAACATCCCCATAACCAAGAAATGCTAAAGTATATTTATACTCTGAGTTATCCATCCTTTTTTGAACAGTCATACCTAATATTTTTGTATAAAAATCTATAGATCTATCTAAATCTTTAACTCTCAACATCACATGAGCAAAACGCATTTTAACTCCTTTATAAAGTTTATTTGTTATTGATAAACTATTTTGCTATATTATAGCAGATTTTTGATCCCCTGTTCGTAACTATCCAGGGTTAACAAAACTAAAGGAATATAAATGACAAATTTCAACCTTTTAATACTATTCACTTTTGTAGACTTCTTTGTCTTGTTTCTAGCTTATAAGCTTTTTGGCAAAAAAGGATTACATGTATTTATAGTTATTAGTGTTATTGCCGCAAATATCCAAGTTAACAAAGGCGTTGCTTACGATATTGCTGGTTTTCATATTGTTGCAACACTCGGTAATGTAATGTTTGGTGGCATATTTACAGCAAATGACTTGCTTAACGAGAAATATGGTCGGCAAGAAGCACGCAAAGCTGTCCTAAAATCGATCTTTTTTGGTCTAACATTCGTGCTTTTGATGTTTATCTCAACGCTATTCACAAGCTTAAATGATGATTTCTATAATGATATAAATAACTCTTTAAATTTATTTTTCTCAATAAATGGTGGCGCTTTAAAAGCTGTAATTATCGGAAATCTAGTTTATCTTGTATCTCAACTATTTGATGTACTTATATACTCTAAGATAAAAAACTTTAGTTCTGATATAAAATGGTTATGGCTAAGAAACACTGGTTCAACTTTGATATCACAGATTCTTGATACTACGCTTATAACTTATGGATTTGCATTTACTGGGATTATCCCAATGGAATATGTTTTTGAAGTTATAGTTTCAACATTAGTTATTAAATATATAATTGCGCTTATAAATGCTCCTCTTTTCTATATTTTAGCATTTACAAAGCCTAGAGAATCATAACTATAAGTATAATAATCATAATCACTAAATAAGCCCTATTCTGTATTTTTTGAGAGACTCTACCTGATAAATTAACTCCCATTGATACCCCCATGAATGATCCAACTATCAAACTAATCGCTACCGGTAGATATACAAATCCTAAGCAATAATCAGGTAGATTCGATAACCCATAACCAGCTACAATATATGAGATAGCTCCAAAAAGTGCTAAAAAAGGTACTATTGATGATGCAATTGCAGCTGCTGTTGTGAGTCTATAGTTGCGACCTCTTAAAAAAGGAACAATAATTATACTCCCTCCAATACCCAATACAACTGAAACAAAACCTGTGAAAATTCCATAAATATATAGCAATATTGGCAAAGGTTTATCTACATTAGTATAATATTCATCAGCTGTTGATTTCGCACTATTCAGCATTTTTAAGACTAACTTAATAACTGTATATATCAAAAATATTATAAACAAAGATTCTAATAGACTGCTAGAAAGATAACTTGCCATAGTAGCTCCTAAAACTGTACCAATTATTAACCCCATCTTTAGCTTTAAGGCAATACTCCAGATTATATTGTTAGCTTTATAGTGAGCATATGTTGTTTTTATAGAGGTGAAAAACATAACAAATAACGATGTTGCAACAGCAATATGCATAGAATTAGATACAAATAATGATTCATGAATAGAGATAAATGTTACAATTGCTGGAACAATAATTAAGCCTCCTCCAAAGCCAAACATACCTGCTAACACACCCACCAAAACACCAATTAATACAAAGCTTAAAACTATAACAAACATATTCAATACCCAACCTATTAAACAAGATCTATATCAAGAGACTATTTAGATAAAAATAAGACTGACAGAGTTACTTTTTAGTAATTTTTTCAAGCAACAAAGTATCTCCGTCAATATTTTCTGTAACCAAACCAACACCTTTGCAATAAATCTCATAATCTATTGCATGATGACAATTCTTACTATTATCTTCTTTATTCTTGTAACAGTTATTAACGTTATTATCCATACGTATACAATCTTTATATGTATTACTATTTATTACTATCTCTGGAATTACTTTAGTAAATACCGAAGTCCCTTGACTATCAGACATCTCATCAGAATAATTTATAATTTCAGTCTTATTAAGAATAATTTCTTTAGGAAAAAGTTCTTGTGGTTTACTATCAATATTTTCTATTGTGCCATCAGGTTTACCACTTTTAATAGATGAGAAATAAACTACCCCATCTTTAATCTCATATACTGACTCATTAGCTAAATAAGGTTTATCACTACCCATTTTAGTTACCGTATCATAAACACATTTTGTCTTAGATTCATTACAGCTTTTAACAGTCAGATCAAATGCTGCGGTAAGTTTAGCAGGCTTATCTAAATGATTGTAAACATAAGTATAAGTAGATCCAACATCTGTTGTAATATAATCACTGCCTTTCAATGCTTCTTCATTTGCATAGGCTGTTGATAAAGCCAAAAAACAAAAAGCTAATACAGCTAACTCTCTTTTCATTGTTAACTTTCCTTTTTGCCATTTTTAATTATTGAATGTAAAGATTGAACAACATCTTTTTGACCCAAAACATATTCTCCCTTGTAATTAAACATGCTGTATTTACGATATACCTCTCCAATACCTTCACAGTAAATAATCTTAGACTTGTATATTGTATCTTTGTCAGGATGATCTTTAAAATCAACAACATTATTTAATTCGAGTTGCACACAATTTTTGTAGAGATTATCATTAATACTAATTTCAGGAATCAATTTAGTATATTTTGATGTTTCTTTAATAGTATAGTTATCATAAGTTTCTATGCTAGTTTCAGCTTTGTTTAACTCTATTTTTTGAGGAAATAAAGGAGTATCTTGAAGTTCAGAACCTCCAAGCTTCACTGTCCGAATAGCGCCATCATTATCTTTAATTTTCATGGTATTCGTTTGAAAAACTGCACCATTCTTAATGACATAGGTATACTCACCATATCCATTAACCTTACCTTCTTTATCGTAGTTTCTTAACTGATAAGTACACTCTATTTTGTTTTCATTACAATTTTCAACAACTGTTTCAAATTTTTGATCAGGAGTGTTTGGCGATATATAAGTATAGATGGTTCCCGTATCTGTTGATATTAAATCAGAGCCCTTTAAAGATGTTTGATTTTGATCTGCTGCTAATGCTAGTAGAGGTAAAAAACTTAGAGTAAATATAATTTTCTTATTCATTTATCTTCCTTTGTTTGTTAATTTTAGCCCCCACCACTAAACAAACTACAGAAGAATAAAGTCTAAATCAAGCCTAGCTTTAATAAACCATAATATACACCATCATTATAGTTTGCTTTAGTTATTAGACTTGCTTTTTCTTTTAATTGAGGGGAAGCATTATCCATAGCAACAGCCACATCAACTCGATCAAACATTTCTAGATCATTATTACCATCACCAAATGCGTATGTCTCATATCCTTCAAGATCTAGATATTCTACAACCTTATTTATACCATCTGCTTTGGTATGTCCTGCTAAATAGCAGTCAACATAACCATTTTCATTATGCGGAGCTATCACACACTCGTCTCCAAGCGTATGTTCTAAGGCTACAGTATCAACATTTCTACCCAAAACTAAAGCATTGTAAATTGTTACGTTATATAAGTTATGTGTTGTGATAATCTTATCTTTACTTACTATCACATTATCATAAAAGTAACTAAGATCTTCTGATTCAAGGTTGTTCACATACGCAAATTCACCTTCAAAAAGCCAATCATGATTATGTTTTTCACAAAACTCTAAAACATTATCAATCGCACTTTGTGGGAATAGCTTCTCATAAACAAGTTTATCACCAACACTAACTACAGAACCATTAGCTGTAACATAACCATCCATAGGCAAATCAAGGACTGCTGAAGGAATGAAACTCGGCGATCTACCCGTAGCTATAAAAGTCTTATAACCTTGCTTTCTTAATTTTTTGATTGCTTGGATATTTTTATCTGAGACAAAAAGCTCTCCTTTATGTTCGTATACTAGAGTGCCATCAATATCAAAAAAAAATGCTTTCTTCATTCTCTAACTAACTTAATTTTCATTAATATTGATAATAATAAATTACTAAAAGCTAAAAGGATATAGCTATTGCAAAGAAAAGATTATAATTATCTTAAAGGTGTTAAAAGTGACTATTCACCATCAACTATATTTCTTGAATCGTGACCTATGCTTCTTGTCACATCTCTTGCTGCATGTCCTATTGAGTCACCCATATCTTTAAAGTTACTTTTAATTGATGCATTACTGCTAGCACTTGAAGTATCTTGCTCGTTTGAGCATGAACCTAATAAAACAATTGATATTACACACACTATTGTCTTTAAGTACTTCATTTGAAACACTCCTTATTTTTTAAAAAATAAGCATCGCATCACCATAACTAAAAAATCTATATTTTTCAGCTATAGCATGCTCATATGCTTTCATAATCTTTTCTTTATCCGCAAATGCACTGACTAGCATAATTAGAGTAGACTTAGGCAAGTGAAAATTAGTAATCATTGCATCAACCACATTAAACTTTTTACCTGGATATAAGAAAATATCAGTCTCACCCTGATAAGGCTGAATTTCTCCACTTTGACCTGCTGTTTCAAGTGAGCGTACAGAAGTTGTACCAATAGCTATTACTCTACCACCATTAGCTTTAGTTTGGCGAATTTTCTCACAAACATCTTCAGATACAGATATAACTTCTGAATGCATCTTATGGTTATTGACATCATCAACTTGAACAGGTTTAAAAGTTCCTGACCCAACATGTAAAGTGATATAGGCTATATCAGTACCTTTAGCTTTTATTTGTCGGATTAGCTCTTCTGAAAAGTGCAAACCAGCTGTTGGAGCAGCAACAGAGCCTAAATCTTTTGCATAAACTGTCTGATATCGTTCAGCATCAAACTCTTCATCATCTCGCTTCATATACGGAGGTAAAGGAATATGCCCAAACTCTTCCATCAATTGATAGATATCTTTATTACCCTGCAGTTCAAGTAGATACATTCCGCCATCTTTTTCTAATACTTTTGCTAAAGTGTCTTGGACATATATTTCACTACCAATAGTTGGTGAGCGATTTGCTTTAATATGTGTTTCAAAAATTTTGGGTGTTTTAACTCTTTCTATAAGATATTCAAGCTTTGCGCCTGTAGTTTTTTCACCATATAGTCTAGCTAGCATTACTTTACTATTATTAAAGATAAGCAGATCTTCAGGATTAATAAAATCAATAAAATCAGTAAATTTATGATCTAAGATCTCGCCAGTTTGCTTATTCAACTTTAGCAACCTACTAGCATCTCTGTTTTCTAAAGGATAGCTAGCAATTAACTCTTCTGGTAACTTATAATCAAAATCGTCCGTTCTCATTTAATAAATTTATTTTTAAAAAAATCTTTTGAGCAGAATATTATCATATCTTAGATAATAGATATAACAATTTAGGCCATTATCATCCTAATATGCTATTATCCATATATAACAATTTAAATATACATATTTATGTTATTTTCAGACTTAAACTTAAGCCAAAACATCATAGAAATATTAGAAAATAAAAATATCAAAATACCTACAAACTCACAGATTTTAAGCTTTGAAAAAATCTCAAATGGAGAAAATATCTGGCTAAAATCACCAACTGGTAGCGGTAAAACGCTTGCTTATATTTTGCCAATTATGAATAAATTATTAATAGATAAAAAACCTCTTACACAAGTTGTTTTTTTTACACCTACTCATGAGTTAGCCATTCAAATTAGTAATTTCATAAATGAGACATTCTCAAGTATAGGCATTAAATCACTAGCACTAATTGGCAAAGCATCGATAGACAGACAAAAAGAAAAATTAAAGAAAAAACCAAATATTGTAGTTGGCTCTGTTGGGAGGATTCTAGAACTTATCGATCAAAAAAAACTAAAGGCTGCTCATCTACAATACTGTATCATTGATGAAGCGGATCGTATGCTTGAAGATGACAGCTTAAAGCTTTTAAAACAAATCATCTCTAAAACCACAAATCTACAATATATATTAGGCTCTGCTACTATCAAAAACCACGCCTTTGATATTGCGATTAGTTTTATCGAAAATTTAGAGCTTATTGATAACTCCAAAGAAAAAGAAACTATAGAACATAGCTATATCACAGCTGATGGTAATCGTAAAACCGATACATTACGAAAGTTACTAAACAAAATATCTCCTTCCAAATCTATAGTATTTCTACATAGAAACAATGATGTTGATTTCGTCACAAAAAAAATAGATAAACTAGAATGTGGGGTTGGCTCTATTCATGGTGAACAAAATAAAATTGATAGAGCTAATACCCTCAAAAAATTCAAGAATGGACAAATCAAAGTTTTAGTTGCATCTGATGTTGCAGCTAGAGGACTTGATATTAATGATGTTGATTTTGTAATAAATTATGATATCCCATCCAAAGCAGAAGATTACCAACATCGAGCAGGTAGAACAGGTCGTATGGGTAAGTCAGGCAATAGCATTCTAATTATTAAAGAAACTGAATTTTCTTATGTTGAAAAACTACAAAAGAAGTTAGGAATTGATATTAAGAAGTTTTAATATTTGTAAATTCGCCTATTTAAAAATCTAATTTATAGCCAAAATCATCTGTTTTTATATTTACAACAATATAAAGTTACTGTTAGAAATGATAACTAAGGGATAAATTTATAAAGATTTACTCTTAACTAATATTTTCTAAACATCTGAATATGTTAATATAATTTTCCAAAACTAATTTAATACCCAAAAAGCTAACTATGAAAAAATTTCTATCCATTACAATTATTATATTTGTAACATTATCAGCCTCTTTTGCTAGTAACTGGCCTAGTGGATATATACCCAAAAATCAAATCATAAATATAGATAGTATTATCGGAGCTCCTCCAAGTACAGATTCATTAGCATTTTCTAGTGATAAAGCGATATCAGAAGCAGTATTTAGCCAAAATAAAAATACTACTGATTATAAAATAGCAACTCATGACGCATCTAATGACCAAGATGTTCATATCGCTGATTTTAGCAAAGCTTTTGGCCAAGAAATTACTAAAGACAAAACTCCCGCAATATACACTTTATTAAATAGATCAACGACTGATGTATCGAATATAAAGCAATCAGCTAAAGAAAAATACAAGAGAATAAGACCCTTCGTGTTTTTTGATAGAAAACCTTGCGATCCTGATGAGGATCCTAATAGCTACTCATACCCTTCTGGACACTCATCTAGAGCTTGGAATTACGCTATGATTCTAGCAGAGCTAAAACCTCAAACAGCTAAGCAACTTTTTGAGTTAGCTAATAGAAAATCCCAAAGTCGAGTTATTTGCGGAGTACATTGGAAAAGTGATGTCCAAGCTGCTAGAACTGTAGCTTTGGCAAACTTTGCAATTTTGAATGGAAACCAAGAATTTCTAAAAGATTTAGAAAAAGCTAGACAAGAAATTAATCAATAAGTCTACAACGCCTGTTTTACTACCAAACTTTTGACGATACTATACTTATCAACAAACTCAAATCCAGCTCTACGAGCTTTTTTAATATAGTCACTCTCACTACCAAACACCTCTTTAAAAGCTTTCATAAGAGCTATCATCTTAGTATTATCAAGCTTTCTTTCGCGTTGGTATTTATCTAACGTTGAGATATGGCCAATTAATCTACCTTTAGCAAAAGCTTCACTTACAACTTTACTCAAAGCTATAACATCTTTAAAACCAATATTTACACCCTGACCAGCTAAAGGATGAATAGTATGTGCTGCATCACCAACTAGTACAACATTACTTTTAATATAGCTCTTAGCGTGACGTTGAATTAGTTCAAAGCTAAATCTTTTTGATAAAAGTTTTACACTCCCAAGAGTATTATTAATTGCTTTTGCTAACTCTAATTCAAACTTCTCATCAGCTAAACTCATTAAGAAATCAGCATAATCAGTTTTTACAGACCAAACTATCGAAGCTTTATTAGGATTTTCTAACGGTAAAAATGCTAAAACTCCCTTATCATAAAACCTTTGATATGCAGTTTGATTATGTTGTTTTTCAAGCTCAAGAGTTGCCACTATCGCAGTATGTTTATATGGTTTAACTTTAGTTTCAAAATTAAAATAATCTCTAACAAAAGAGTTAGCTCCATCTGCGCCGACGATCAAGCTAGTTTCGATAATTTCATCAGCTAAAACAACTAATTCCGTGTTACCATTTTTTTGAATTTTTTCTATTTTCTGATTCGTAAAAATTTCAATACCCGTATTACTAATTTCAGTAATGAGCGCTTGTGTTATAACATCATTTTCTACAATATTACCCAAACTATGCTCAGATATCTCTTCTGCTGAAATAGTAATGCTTTCACTAGGAATATCATCCCAAACATGCATTTGATAATACGGTGATATACGATTGATTTTAATGGCATTCCAAACACCCAAATCTTGTAGCAATCTCTTAGAGGTATGATTAACCGCACTTACTCTTGTTTCTACTCTATCTGAATTGAGATGCTTATAATTCATTTCTCTTGCTTCTATTACAGCGACTTGTAGACCATTTTGATGCAAAGATAAAGCTAAACTAAGCCCAACCATACCACCACCAACAATCACCACATCTTTTTGGAGATTTTTAATGTTCATCTTCAACCACCTTTCTCATTAGTGTTGAACCTCTTGTCAGCTTACCCATCATCACTCGAGATAGAACTTTTTTGGCCAATTTGCTTCTTTGTAACAAGTGTAATCCAACATTTCTACTTGCCACAAACTTAAGATCATTTGATACAAACCATTTCACAAATCCATGTGTAATATTAATTGTTCTATCATGATCGGGCTTTCTAACTTTGGCAAACTCTTCTAAAACTGCTGCTATAGAGCTTTGTGAAAAATCACTTTCAACAAGTAAATCATATAAAAAGCCGATATCTCGAATACTTAAATTCATGCCTTGACCAGATACAGGATGTAAAAAATGCAAAGCATTACCAAAAAATAGTACATTATCTTTATATACTTCATTTGATTGAACAAGATATAAAGGAAAAACAGCAGGCTTAGTAGCAACTTCAATCTGACCTAATCTATAACCAAATCTATCTTGAACCAGTTCCTCAAACTCTTTTTTACCTAAGCTTAACTTTGCTTTTGAGTCTTCTCGATCAACAGTCCAAACACAGCCCATTGTAGTTTTTGACTTAGGAAGTATTGCAAGTACACCATCAGTCATAAACCTCTCAAACGCTGTATTATCATTATCAAGATCTGTTTGGATATCAAAAACGACTGCATCTTGTTTATAATCAGTAGTTTGAGCTCCTACATTTAGCATTTTACGTATACTTGAGCTTGCACCATCACAAGCGATTATTAATGAAGCCTGTATTATTTTATCTTGTTGTTCTTGCTCAACAACTAGCGAATAATCATCAGCGTTCTTTTGCAAACTAACCACATTAGTCTTAAAAGCTTTTTCGATGTTTTCATTTTCAGCAACATTCTGCAGTGCAACTGCTAATAGTTCACGCATTGGAGCAATAGCGCCAAGAAATGGCAGATTCTCATCCTTAGCAAAAATCTCAGCTCTACCATATCGTCCTTTATCAGAAACATGAACCTTTTTTATGGATTGAGTTTTACTAGCAACTTTATCCCACAAACCAAGAGTATTCAAGAATGCAATCGATGAATAAGACACAGCTATACTACGGTTATCATTTTTGACTTCTAGTTCATCTTTTTCAACATGAATAATTGTACAACCTGTCTTTGCAAAGGCTAAGGATGTAAGTAAACCAACAACTCCGCCACCAACAATTGCTATATCGTATTTAATATTCATAGAATAACCTAAACTTTCTCGCTATCAATCAATAACACTGCAACCTTTGTATACTCTAACAACTCTATAAAATCTTGTTCACACTCATCATTATCCTCAAGAGCTTCATAATCCATATATGATATTTGCATTAAATCATTAATTGCTTCTTTTACTTCTTTATCTTTTGAATTTTCGAAATCTAGTCCAAATAATCCAACACCTGATAAAAAACCCTTTATCCAATATGTAAGAGCTTCTGCTTTATAAGTTAGCTCTTCTTCATCTTCTGGTAGGAAAAGGTCAAAGGTTAAACCTTTCTCATCAAATTGCGACTTTGTATAATCATATAGTTTTTTCATGGTCTGTAGTGCCGATGTAGCTACTAAGTCTCCTTCTTGTATAGACTTTGTCATCAAAGAATCCGACCAAGCAGTAAATTTAACTTCAGCACCAAAACTAAATAATGCACACAGTAAGCCATGTGCTTCTGAGGCAGAAGTCAAGGCTTGCATTACTTTTAGAGCTTCTACAACATCTTCAAAATTAGGTTTCTCATTTTTCATAGATTAGAATTTATTTTATATATTACTAACTGATATTTTACTTCATATAGATAATTAGTTATAGGTCTTTTTTAATAGTATTAGTCTAAAAAAATATTCATTTCTTAAACAAAAAAACAGATAGCTTAAATCAAACAAAGTCAAGCAATATATCTATAAACTTTTTACCATAAATCATTCAAACGCCGCATTTAGTCGTTTATAATAATCACGTATTCAAAAGTTTAGTTGTCTGGGTTATTGGTGATTTAGCTACAATCTTGAGCCGATACTACTTAGAATAGGGAGTCTTGGTATCCCAACTAGAGAGCAAGCTTTGGTGCCTAGCACTTACAAAGAAGCCCAACGTTGAGATTATGACACCCACTTGATACCAAATGGGATCAAGAATATTGGGCTAAAACGGTACTCCGGACAACTAATTATTTATAGTCTTAGTCATGAATAAAGATAATATACGCCAAAAGCTCTTAAACATTAGAAATAGTTTAGGTAACAAGGATAAGTTATCCTCTAAAATAAACCTTAGAGTTATAGACTATATTCAAAACAACTTTTCAGATCCAAAAATAGCTAGTTTTGTTTCACTCAAAAATGAAGTCAACACATCACTGATCAATGACAGCTTTAAAAATATTTATTTACCTATAGTTCATCCTTTCATAAAGCATGGAATGTGGTTTGCTAAGGATTCAAAAAAATATTATTTAAATAAATATAAAATAAAAGAACCTAAATATTCAGCAAAGGATATTATCTCAGCTTGGGAGCTTGATATTGTTATAGTGCCAATTGTTGGTTTTAATCGTGACAAATTCAGAATGGGAATGGGAGGAGGCTTTTACGACTATACTCTAAGCTTCAAAAAGAACTCTAATTCCCCTTTAACTATAGGCATAGCCTTTGATGAACAGCAAAATAATGATATTATCATAGACATATATGATATTAAGCTTGATTTAATTATTACACCGACAAGGATATTATGAGACATGGATAGTACAGCTGTAGCAACTCAAATTAAAAGTGAAATACTATCCAAAATTGATTCTCAAGCATTAATTGAAGTAATAGATGAGACGCAGAAGCATACCAAACATAAAGGGTTTGTTGAAGGCAAATACCATTATGTCGTTAATATCTCTTCTAAAAAGTTGAGCGACACCTCAAAAATCAAAGCTCATAAGGAAGTATTTAAATCTGTAGAAAAGCTCATGTCATATATCCATGCGTTATCAATAAAAATCAAGCCGGAGTAAAGTAATGTTTGATTTTATTATACACTTTAATGAATACATAAATTATTTTATAGATATGCTAGGCGTGTGGTTTTATATACTACTGTTTTTTATAGTTTTTTGTGAAACTGGCATAGTCCTAGGTATTTTTTTTCCTGGTGACTCGCTTTTATTCACAATAGGCTTAACTGCCGCTGCAACAAGCATCAACATTCATTTAGCAGTTCTGTCAATCTGCTTAGGAGCTATTATAGGAGACTCGTGCAACTATATTACGGGTAAATTTATAGGAGAGAAGCTATTTAGCACACATGCTAGAATTCTCAAAAAGGCATACTTGATCAAAACCAAAGAGTTTTTGGACAAATATGGTACAAAAGCAATAATTTTTTCACGCTTCATAGCTTTTGTTAGAACAATTACTCCTTTTGTTGCTGGAGTCAGCAATATGAACTATGCAAAATTTGTCACATTAGGTATCATATCGGCAGTTATATGGTCTTTCTCAATTACCTATACAGTATACTTTTTTAGTGATAACCATTTTGTTAAACAATATCTAAGCTTGATTATTGTTATAGTCATAACAGCCGTTATGATTCAAATGATTCTCAAAGGCATTATAAATAAAATAAAAGCAAAAAGAGCTTAACCTTTAAGTATTATTTTTTTATAATCTAACGACAAAACATTCAAAATGAATAATTTATGGATACCATTTCAGCGTTGTTTCATATTATCCTGCATCTAGATCAATTTATTAGCACATATATTAATATACTTGGTGACTGGACTTACTTGTTACTTTTCTTAGTCATCTTTTGCGAAACAGGACTTGTTGTAACCCCTTTTTTACCAGGTGACTCATTACTCTTTGCACTAGGACTTACAGGTGCTGCGACTAGTCTAAATGTACACATATTAGCTCCGATACTTGTAACTGCTGCCGTTTTTGGTGACTCCTGCAATTACTTCCTTGGAAGAATGGTTGGTAAACGGATATTTAAAGATGATGCAAAAATCCTCAAAACAGCTCACTTACTTAAAGCACAAGAGTTCTTTAATAAGTACGGTGCTGCAGCAATTATATTAGCAAGATTCACGCCACTTGTAAGAACATTCATGCCTTTTACAGCTGGTATGGCACGCATGAAATATCCTAAATTTGTATTAATGGGAATTATAGGTGCTTTTATATGGGTTTATTCTATTATTTACCTAGCATTTTTCTTTAGCAACAATGCTTTTGTCAAAAAATATTTCGGTTTATTTGTCATTTTAATTATTGTTGTATCTTTAATACCACCTACAGTATCTTTCATCAAAGCTTTTAAGAACAAGCTATCTAACAAAACATAATTACAAAGACTATTTTTTGCCCAAATTCAAATAATCTATCAAAAGTTTGCGGCTTTTTAATTGCTTACCAGCTAAAGCATAATCAATATGGGCACGAGTAACTTTAGAAATGGCTTTTAAATCTTCAGCTGTCCATGAACTGACTGATTGACTGATTTTCAAGAGGCTTTTACCCACAATACTATTTGGTATAGCCGATAGAGTTCTTTTAAATCCAGTGGCATATATCGAATAATTAAGACTTTCATCAATAAGCACACCATCGACATCACAATCAACATAAACTCCCTGTCCAAGACTATCTAGTAACTCAAGCTCAAACATTCTCAGCAAATATTTATAATTAATTTCATTTATATTTTTTAGAATAAAAACATATTTTTCAAATAAAAACTCCTCTTCATGAGAATAGTTTAATAACAAATATATCAACTCATTCATGTACTGCAGTGACAATAAATTAATATATGAACTTTGATAAAATGACTCAACAAACTCTACGTTGTAAATTTTAGATAATCCATCTGACTTTTTCGCAAGACTAATTTGTCCTCTTAACTTGACCAAGGGTTGATATAAATTTATTGTTTTTTTATTAACTCTTATTAATCCAGAAATTTTGCCAAATTCTCGAGTAAATATACTCACTAGTAGAGAATTCTCTTTATACTTACGTTGATGTAATATATAAAAATCATATAGTTGTTGCATTGATTTTCTCGATAAGCTCGATTAGTTGAGAAGCATTTCTGTATTTAAAATCAGGCAAGTTAAATTTATCTACAAGCTGTTGGATCGTTATTTGTTTAATATCATATTTACTCTTTAGCTTTTGCTGTAGCCATTTTGTCATTGCAACTATATAAGCATCTCCATAAACCCTAAATGATATCTTTTTATCACAAATATACATCTGTATTGTCGAAAAACTATCCTTTACTTCATACCTAATTTGCTCAGGTAGAATAATAGCATCATCAAAGTTAACATCTAATAGAAATTTTTTTACTATATCATTATACATTCTCTTCTCCTTCTGGAGATATAGCTCTTAAAAGTTGTACTTTTTCAACCACTTTATTAGCTGCAAAGATGACCTGCTCTTTTGATGTTTGCAAACCGAATGAGATTCTTATTGTAGATTCCGCTTGATCTGCACTCAGGCCGATAGCAGCTAAAACATGGGATGGCTCAACAGCCTGAGAATTGCATGCAGACCCCATAGACATACAAATACCATCAAGCATTGCTAATAAAGTTTCACCTTTTACTCCAATAAAAGTAATACTTAGTATACCTGAATAGCTATTATCAAGTTTTGTATTTATCTTTATATCATCAGTTTCTTTAATAATGCCAAAAAAAATATCTCGTAAATCCTTTATGTACTGAAGATTATTCTGTCTATTAGCAAATATCTCTTTAGCAGCTTCAGCTAAAGCAAATATTTGATAGTTCGCCAGTGTTCCAGCCCTTAGATTAAACTCTTGCGCACCACCATGAATCTGTTTTTCTAGTTTAACTCTTGGTTTTTTAGACCTTACATATAAAAATCCCACACCTTTTGGGGCATAAAGTTTATGACCAGATACTGATAGTAAATCAATATTCATATCATTTATATTAATATCAACCTTACCATACCCCTGAGCAGCATCAACATGGAATATCACACCGTTTTGCTTAGTTACCTGACCAATTCCATAAAGATCATTTAGAGTTCCTAGCTCATTATTCACGGCCATTAAGCTTACAAGTATAGTCTCTGGTTTAATAGCATTTTTAAGTTGCTCTAAATTAATCTGTCCAAATTCATCAACATCCAAATATGTGACCCTGAAGCCTTGAGTTTCTAAAGACTTACATACATCAAGTACAGCCTTGTGCTCAACCTTTGAAGTAATTATATGATTACCTTTATTTTGGTATGCATAAGCAACTCCTTTTATTGCAAGGTTATTCGACTCAGTAGCCCCTGATGTGAAAACAATCTCTCTAGGCAAGACGGACAAAGTTGTTGCAATTGATGATCGAGCCTCTTCAATTTTATCACTAACAAACTCAGCTTGTTCATATGTGGATGACCCCGAGTTAAAAAAGTCAACATCATTATTAATTGAGCTTAGCATTAAATTTTTAACGTTTGCACTGAGAGGCGTTGTCGCTGCATAATCTAAGTAAATAAGACTCATTAAACCCAATAATTCTTTTAATTAATATCTAATATTGCTATTATATCAAATAATTGCGTACATAGTACTTTAACAAAATCGCAAGCTAAATTGGCGCTTGACTAAAGATGGTAAATTTGGTCGGTTTCATATTTAAAGAAATAGCCTGTTAGCACGATTTATTAAAATGGCCGAAATAGGTCTAAACAAAACGAACTAACTCGTTAAACAGTTAGTTATGAACATTATATTACTGAAGGAATTAATAAAAAAATGAAGAAAATACTAATAAATAGTAAAAGTAGTGAAGAAACAAGAATTGCTACTCTAGATAACGGAAAACTTATTGATCTAGATATCGAAAACGTAGATAGAGAACAAAAGAAAGCTAACATTTACAAAGGTTACATATCTAGAATTGAACCTAGCTTAAATGCTATATTTGTTAACTATGGTGAAGATAAAAATGGTTTTTTACCATTTAAAGAAGTTTCTGAGTATTATCTAAAAGATGTGCCAAATGGTGAAAATATAGCACCTCTTCTCTCTGAAGGACAAGAATTAATCGTACAGATTGACAAAGAAGAGCGTGGTGACAAAGGTGCTGCACTAACTACATTTATCACACTAGCTGGTTCATACATGGTTTTACTGCCAAACAACCCAGATGGTGGCGGAATTTCTCGTCGTGTTGAAGGTGAAGATAGAGAGAAATTAAAAAAATATCTAAAGGACTTAAATATCCCTAAAAGTATGAGCGTAATCGCAAGAACTGCTTGCGTAGAATGCTCATTTGAGGAGTTAAAGCATGACTTCGACAATCTAGTTGAATTATGGAACTCAATATTCAAGGCTTATCACAAAATCAAAAAGCCTGCCCTACTTCACAAAGAGAGCGACATAATTGTAAGAACAGTTAGAGATCATCTAAAAGAAGATGTTAAAGAAATTATTGTAGACTCTAAGGAATGTTTTGCAGATGTTAAAAGGCAGCTTGGTCTACTTAGACAAAGCTTCGATACAAACAAGGTTAAACTATACAACGAAGAGCTACCGATATTTGCTCAATTTGGTATCGATCAACAGATAGAAAATGCATACAAGAGAGAGATTAGATTACCTTCTGGTGGATCTATTGTTATTGATACTACAGAAGCTTTAGTTGCAATTGATGTTAACTCATCTCGAGCTAACAAAGCAGAGGATGTAGAAACTACTGCTTTCAAAACAAACTTAGAAGCTGCTGAAGAAGTTGCTCGTCAACTTAGAATTAGAGACCTCGGAGGACTTGTTATAGTTGACTTTATCGACATGTCATTCTATCCAAATAGAAAGCAAGTTGAAGAAAAGTTAATGGAAGCTCTACAGCAAGATAAAGCACGTATCCAAATGTCTCGTATATCTAAACTTGGACTTGTTGAGATCTCTAGACAACGTTTGAGTTCATCAATCAACGAGAGTGTAATGCAAAAGTGTCCTCGTTGTGACGGCCATGGCTTTATTAAAACTACTCAAGCTACAGCACTTACTATCTTACGTAAAATCAGAGCGGAAGCTATCAAAGAAGATACTAATGAAATACGTGTCCAAGTACCTGTGGATATAGCTGCATATATCCTAAATGAGAAAAGAGATAGTATTGTTGAGATTGAAAGAATCTCTGAAGTTAAAATAATGCTAATCCCTAACTTCAACATCGAATCTCCAAAATTTCAAATGCAAAGAATCTGGGGAGCAAGCTACAAGTCTAATCGTACAAGCTCTGATTTGATAGAAGATGTATACAATGTTGAAATTCCTAAAGCAGGTAAAAAGAAAGTAGCCGCTGTAGAGCTAAGTAAGACAACATCAAACAGTGAAAATCAAGCTCCCAAGGAAGATAAAAAAGCCCAAGACAATATAGCTAATAAAAATACTCAGAACACTAAAAAAGAGGCTATCAAAGAAGAGCCAAAGAAAAAAAGTTTTTTGAGTAAATTGCTAGGTAAACTTGGTGGTAATGCTGAAGATACGACTATTGAGAAGACTAAGCCTCAGGATAAACAACACAAAAATAAAGGTCAAAAGCCTCAACACCCGAAATCTCAAGATAATAGACAAGAAAGAGATAACAGGCAACGTAATGACCGTAAAAACGATAACAAAAACGATCGTAGTGATAATAAAAATAATAACAAAGGTCAAAAGCATCAACATCAGAAGTCTCAAGATAATAGACAAGAAAGAGATAACGGCCAACGCAATGACCGTAAAAATAATGACAACAAAAATGATCGCAATAAAAATGATCGTAACAAAAATAGATCAAATGATAAATTTGATAAAAAGTCAAATAACCGTAGCAATAACAGAAGCAATAACTTGAATCTTAACAATGCAGAAGAAGTTGTCGATATTACTCAGCTCAAATATCAAAATCAAACAGCTGAAAAAACTGATAACATCAAAAAAGTAATATCTAAAAACCCTGAAGAGTTCGTCTCTGTTATGGTTAAAGATGTTTTAGAAAATTATGATAGCCTAAAAGATGATGGAGCTACTAAGGTTGCTACTCAGGAAAGAGCTAAAACAAATAAATATCTAAAATTTGATACTGTTTCTGTAGATAAAGAAATAAGTACTTTAAAAGCTGCGCAACAAGCTAGTAGTGTAGAAACTGATAATAAAAAAATTATAGAGACTGACAATGTTCAAGAAGAGCAAGTAAAAGAAACAATTGAAGTAGTAGATAAAGTTGTCGTCAAAGAGGAGCAGCCAAAAAGAATAAAAAAAATAGATAAAAGTAATGAAACTTCTGAACAAAATGATCTTAAAAAAGAAAAGCCTAAAGCTGCTAAAAATAATAAAAAAGAGAAAGCGGTAGAAAAAGCTAATAAACAGGATCAAATTAAGCCAGAATATATAAATTACTCTCCAGCTATTGATTTTGAGTCTCAGACAATAATCTAAACTAAAAGGCTATTAAATCTAATGTTACACTACCCTCAAATTGACCCAGTTGCTTTACACTTGGGTCCAATTAAAGTTCATTGGTATGGTTTAATGTATTTGTTCGGTATTTTTGCTGGATGGTATTTGATGAGGTATCGCGCAAAAGTTAAAACTTGGGCACCTATCAAACCAGAGCAAGCAGGAGATTTAACATTTTATATTGCCTTAGGTGTTATATTGGGAGGTAGGATTGGATATATAATCTTTTACAACCTTCCTTATTACTTCCATAATCCAGCTCAAATGTTTTTCTTATGGGATGGTGGCATGTCATTCCATGGGGGATTTATAGGTGTATTAATAGCATTTGCACTATATGCACGCAAACTTGGAGTAAACTTCTTTGACCTTGGTGAATTTGTAGCTCCAGTTGTGCCTATAGGTTTAGGTGCTGGCAGAATTGGTAACTTTATCAATGGTGAACTGTGGGGCAAAGTTACGGACTCACCAATAGGTATGGTATTTCCCACTGGAGGTCCTTTACCTAGATACCCTTCCCAGCTCTTTGAATTCTTCTTAGAAGGTGTTGTACTATTTACAGTATTATGGATAGTTAGTATCAAAAAAAGACCCCGCTACTTAATATTGGGGTTATTTATGTTCTTATATGGTAGCGCTAGGTTTATTTGTGAATTCTTTAGGCAACCAGATCCTCAATATGGCTATATATTCTTTAACTGGATGACTATGGGACAAATATTATCTATTCCAATGATAGTATTAGGAGCTGCAATTCTTATTATGGTATTTATTAAAACAAGGAAGAGTAAATGCGAGAGTATCTAAATTTTCTCAAGTATATTAAAGAAAATGGTACTATAAAAGGTGATAGAACTGGTACTGGGACTAAAAGTGTTTTTGGCTATCAGATGCGCTTTGACTTACAAAAAGGTTTCCCCTTAGTTACTACAAAAAAAATTCATATCCCAAGTGTGGTTCATGAACTATTATGGTTTTTAAGTGGTAGCACAAATGTAAAATATCTAAACGATAATAAAGTTAGAATATGGAATGAATGGGCAACTGAAGATGGAGAGTTGGGTCCGATATATGGTAAGCAATGGCGTGATTTTAATGATCAAGGTATAGATCAAATTACTGAAGTAATTGAAATGCTAAAAACCAATCCAAATTCACGCAGAATCCTAGTCTCAGCATGGAACCCTTGTGTTGTACCTTCAGAAAAAATTTCTCCTCAAGAGAATGTTACAAAAGGTAATTCTGCCCTACCACCTTGTCATGCAATGTTCCAATTTTATGTTGCTGATAACAAGCTATCCTGTATGCTCACACAGAGAAGTGCAGATGCGTTTTTAGGAGTTCCATTTAACATAGCAAGCTACTCATTACTAACGCATATGGTTGCTCAGCAATGCGACCTTGATGTTGGTGAATTTATTTGGTCTGGTGGCGATTGCCATATTTATAACAACCATATTGAGCAAGTAAATGAGCAGCTTAGTAGAGAGCCTTTAGGCTTACCAACACTCAAAATCTTAAGAAAGCCAAGCTCTATATTTGATTACAAATATGAGGACTTTGAATTTCAGAATTATAAATATCACCCAGCTATAAAAGCAAAAATTTCTGTATAAGGATATTATAAAATGAGCCAACTATCTCTTAATAAAAAGAAAATTCCAATTCTTCTATTAGAAGGTATTCACTTAAATGCTCTTGAGACATTCAAAGCAGCTGGATATGAAAATATTGAACTACTAAACACAGCTCTTGAGGGCGAAGAACTTATCAATAAACTCAAGGATTTTAAAATTGTTGGTTTGCGCTCTCGTACGCAATTAACAAAAGAAGTACTTGAAAAATCCCAACATCTAACAGCTATCGGTTGCTTCTGTATTGGTACTAACCAAGTTGATCTAAAAACAGCTCAAAATCTAGGAATACCTGTATTCAACGCGCCATTTTCAAATACTCGTAGTGTCGCTGAGCTTGTATTAGCTGAAGCTATCTTATTGATTCGCAATGTAATTGATAAAAATGCTAAAACTCATCGTGGTGAATGGCACAAATCAGCTGACAATGCTAATGAAGTGAGAGGTAAAACTCTTGGAATTATTGGCTATGGTCATATTGGTATGCAGCTTGGTATATTAGCTGAAAGTGTAGGCTTAAATGTCATCTTTTATGATGTTGAAGAAAAGCTTCCTTTAGGTAATGCCAATGCTGTAGAAAGTTTAGAGACTCTACTGAAAAACTCTGATGTTGTTTCACTACATGTGCCTCAGTTATCTACAACTGCAAATATGATTTCTACCAAAGAATTGAGCTTTATGAAAGAAAACTCTGTATTGATAAATGCATCCAGAGGAAATGTGATCGATATCGCAGCTTTAGTTGAGGTTTTAGAAAGCGGCAAGCTCAAAGGTGCCGCTATAGATGTTTTCCCTAAAGAACCTTCTGCAAAGGGTGAAATATTTGAAAGTCCACTAAGAGGTTTTGATAATGTTTTCTTAACTCCACATATTGGTGGTAGTACTATTGAAGCACAAGAAAACATTGCTAATGAAGTTAGTGCCAAGCTTATTAAATATTCTGATAATGGTTCGACCCTAAATGCTGTAAACTTCCCAGAATTATCATTACCTAGTCATACTGAAACACATAGAATATTACATATACACCAAAATATACCTGGTACTATGAATGAGCTAAACAAGATACTGGCAGCAAAAAATATTAATGTTGAAGGTCAATATCTTAGAACTCTAGAAGATATTGGCTACGTTGTAATGGATATTAAATCAACATCTGATGAGGCAAGAGACCTTGTTGATGAATTCAAAAAAATAAAAACAACAATAAAAGCTCGTTTTCTTGTATAAATGTCTCTAGATAAAACTCAAATTATCTCTCAAATTTTAAAACACTCCCCTTCACACATAGTTATCGGTTATAGTGGCGGTGTAGATTCTAGTGTTTTATTAGATATAGCAAAAGATTTAGATATTCCTATCATAGCAGCTTATGTTAATCATAATATTCATCCTGATGCACTAAAATGGCAATTACATTGCCAAGCAAAATGTAATAATACAAATATAAAATTCATAGCTCACTCTCTAGATCAAGCCCCAAAAGGAGAAAGTTTTGAAGCTTGGGCAAGTAAGCAAAGAATGGATTTCTTCATTGAGATCATGAGTCAGTATTCTAATCCGATTCTTCTACTAGGTCATCATCTAGACGATCAAGCTGAAACATTCTTAATCCAAGCAATAAGAGGGTCAGGATTAGCTGGCTTGGCTAGTATGCCGTACTATAAAGAATTAAATCATGGGAGCGTACTTCGCCCTCTTTTAGATTATACAAAGAAAGATATTCAAGACTATGCAAACCAAAACAAGATTAGTCACATCTATGATGATAGTAATGAGGATATAAAATATCGTCGAAATCTTATTCGTAATCAGATAATGCCAATATTAGAGCAAATTAATCCAAATATTAGCAGAACTCTTTCTCGTAGTGCTAAGATCTGCGCAGAAAGTAATAACATATTACAAAAGCTACTTAATGAAAAATTACAGAAGATTTCTAAAGATAATGGTCTATTTATCTCTGAATTACTTACCTTAGATAATGATATACAAAAAAGTTTGATTCATCATTGGTTTAAAGAAACAACAAATCAAAGTCTAAAAAGTAAACAAATTAAAGAAATACATAAAGCTCTTAGCAATATTCACACTGGTTGGCAGTTTGATATCAGTAAACAATATCAAATATCTGTAGAATATAATCAACTAATAATTAAAAGTAATAACCAATTAAATTTAATCTTAAATAATAAAGACATAATTGAATGGCTCAAAGAGAAATTGAATAAGGACTTTAATACTAAGGAGATTATAGTCCGAAAAAGACAAGCTTCTGATAAATGTAGATATCAAGGCAGAAACAAAGCAAATAAGTTAAAAGTACTATTCCAAGAGCTGAAAATACCAGCATCAGAACGCTCTAAAGCAAGAGTTATATTACTAAATGATAAAATAATCGCAGTTTATCCTTTTTTTATCTGTAACTAAAGTTATTATCTTAGTTTTTTTATAAGAAATGCTACTAGAAACCATAGTAAAATAGTCACGCCTAAGATAATCATAATATGAGTAAACAATCCTTCAAATAAATGAGCTTGTTTAACTAAATCAATATCCTCACCCGCTCCTTTAAATGCTGCTAAGTCAGCAACTTTTGCTCCTATAAATCCCGCAACACTTCCTGTAAAAAGCATATATGACGCTGCTAAAAAACCTGTATATTTTTTATCTTCAACGGAGGTAATCTCAGAAAGAGCAATAGGATCTATAAATAATTCAGATATTCCTAAGAATGCCAAAGCAATAATTACCAATAGCGCTGAAGTCGTACCATCCAAACTAGCATTTTTGGCAGCTATAAAGAATAAAATAAAACAGATTAGTTGAAATATAAAGCCAAATGAAAATTTTATCATCCTACCAAAATCATCATCTAAAGATTTTACTCTCTTCCAAATCCAAGCAAGAATCAAACCTCCAAATAATATTGACAGAGAATTCATAGAAGTGAATGTACTAGCCGGTATATCAATCCCAAACAAGTAAGTATCGACATTTCTATGTATAAATATTTCCACAGAAGTATATAACTGCTCATCAAAAACCCAGAAAACTATACCAAATATATAAAAAGGTAATAAAGTAACTAATGATTTACGCGTAGAGAAATCTGTCTTAATAAAAATAATTATAAAAAATAATGTTGTTATACAAGCAACCACGGCTAAAAGATAACCATCAAAAAGATACTCTAAAGCAAAATACGCAAGCACAACCATAATAACTATACTTAAAAGAAGTATAAAGCTATTAAAATATCTAGGTAAGGGTTTCTCAGGAAGAATATCTGGAATATATTTAGAACCAAGCATAAATACTATTAACCCAAATATCATACCAATACCAGCGACTCCAAAACCATAGTGCCAACCATAGTAATGGGCTATCAAGCCACATATCATAGGAGCGAATATACCTCCAAAATTGCCTCCTAAATATAGTAATGTAAATGCTGAATCTTTTTTAGGATCATGGGAACTATACTGCTGCCCCAGTAGGCATGAAACATTACTCTTAAAAAAACCATAACCACAAACTATAAAAGCCATTCCTAGATATAATTTAGCATCTCCTCCAAAACCTAAAATAATATGTCCAATAGACATAAGTGCTGCTCCATAAATAACAGCTTTCTTATACCCTAATACTCTGTCTGCGACAACTCCTCCAACAATCGGCGAAAGATATACCAGAGTCACATATGCCCCAGCAATTGCATAAGAGGTTGTATCACCAAACTTAAGGTGATCAACTAAATATAATATTAACAAAGCTCTCATCCCATAAAAGCTAAAATACTCCCACATATAAATTGCTATGATATACCACAAAGCTTTAGGGTGTTTATTTGAATGGTGGACTGTTTCTTCCATTAACTAACAAGTTTGATTTATATCTAAATAGATTATAAATAAACAAGTTAGTCAGTGAAAGTTTAATTTCAGCTATTAAAAATTATATATTGGCATCAAAATATGAATGGTATTAGTTTATTAAAACTATGCTAATATCAGCATAGCTAATATAAACAAAGGATAGTTATCAATGAAATCTTTACTCAAAAAAACTTTTACCTATATTTCTTTATTATTTATGTTATTTTCGCAATCTATAGCATGCACAGCTGTAACTCTAGTAAATAAAAAAGGTGATGTAGTATCGGGAAGAACCATGGAGTGGGCTCTTGATTGGAACTGGCAGCTTCTCTACATTCCTAAAAACACTTCTCACTATTTAACAGCTCCTAGTAGCACTAACCTGCCGAAACAGGAATACAAATCGAAATATCCAGTATTAGCCACAGGCTTATCAGAAAATGGACAAACTCTTGTAATTGATGGACAAAATAGCCAAGGGCTAAGCCTAAGCGCAAACTATTTACCTGGATTCACAAAATATCAGACTGTAAATAAGAGTGATTCCAAATATGCATCAATAATTGAGTCTACCACCCTTATATTAAGTCAATTTGCCAATGTTAATGAAGTAAAGCAAGCCTTAAAAGAATATAAAGTATGGTCTGATAAAAATATAGAAATTGATGGAATATCTCCAGAAGTTCATTTTTTAATAACAGATAAAAATGGTGCTGGCTTAGTTGTTGAGTACATAGATGGTAAAGTTAAATTCTACAATGTAAACTCAAACGTTAAAGTAATGACAAATTCACCAACATATGACTGGCAATTACTAAACTTAAAGAATTACTTATCACTAGATAATAAAACCCCAACAAATCTTAAAATCAGTGATGTTATAAATACTGAAAAACATGAAAGAACAGTTCAAGATATCAGTGGCTTTCTAGGTGGCGGATTACTTGGAATTCCTGGAGATTATTCTCCTCCATCAAGATTTGTTAGAACAGCTGCAATTGCTTATTATACAAATAACAAAAGTCCTAAAAATGATGATAATCTTGTATCAAAAGTAACTCATATATTACATAATGTTGATATTCCGAAAGGTGTTGTAGCCGATGAAATACAGAATAAGAAAATGTTTGATCATACAGCATACGTAGTAATCAAAGATTTAAATAATAATAAACTATACATAACAACATATAACAAACCTAATAATCCTGTTATTGTGGACTTAAATACTCTAGATAAAGATAATACAAAAAGTTTTGATGTTATCTTAGAAAAACTACCATTCCCAAATAATGATATTACAAATAAATTAGTTACTATGAATAAAAACTAAACAGTATATCTAATCACTTTCTTTTCAAAAGTTGGTTATAAACCTGCTGAATTCCTTCAGCCTCATTTTGGATTTTATATTTTGATGACACTAAATCATAGCCATTTTGAGCTATTTCATATCTTAATTCATCATTAGACATTAAGGTATCTAACTTTTCAGCAATCTGTTGACTTGATTTTGGTTCTATTAAATAGGCGTTCTGAGCATCAGAAATAATCTCAGGCCAAGCACCAGCTTTAGTAGCAATCACAGCACATTTAGATGCCATAGCTTCAAGAGCTGGCAAGCCAAAGCCTTCTTTATGACTAGCACAAACTACGATATCTAATGCTCTATACCAACTTGGAATCTCTTTGCTATTCTTGATAAACCCTGTAAATATTATCCGTTCTGGCAAACCTGCTTGCTGAACCATTTGCTCTAGTTGTTTTTTGAACTCTAAATCTTTAGGTGTTGCTTCACCAATAACTACAGCTGTCCAATCAGGATATTTTATTAGCATAGCTACTACTGCTTCAATAAACTCATAAGTTCCTTTAGACTTTCTGATTCTGCCAAATATTCCTATACCGTATTTACCTGGTAATTTTCTATTTTGCCACTCTTGAGCCTTATTGTCAGCAGGATAAAAAACTTCCGTATTAACTCCATGCGGCACTATATATGGCGGTCTCTCAAGATATTTCGCAGATATTTCAGATGGACATATAACTGCCTCCATTCTGTTTATATAAAATTTTGTCAGTTTTTTATGATGCCTTTGTGCTACAGAAGTAAAAACTAGTATTATCTTATATCTAAAAACGTATTTTAAGATAATGCCCACAAGCATATCGATATTTCTACGTGCATGCCAAATACGCCATTTATCACGCCAACACTTAAATAAAAAATCTCTAAATCTAATTGTCTTAATACCATTGGAATCAATATTAAAACCCATACCTACAATATTTATTAGCTTAGCTTGCTCTGGCATCACAGCCAGCATACTAGCATTAATCCCAGAAAATCTACGACCTAATGACAAGGCAACAACTTCAATATCTTTTATATCTTTAGTTTCCACTGATTTAATTATAATAATAGGTTATATCAGACATACTAAAGCAATATCTGATTATTTACAAGAGTCTCAAAATCCAAGAAATAGTGATTACTAATATTTATTAATCTCTAATAATTGTAATCTAAGAATTACTGGCTTAAAGTGTTATAATGTTTTCATATATTAGTTATTTGTTTGAAGTAATAGATGTACTTTTTAAAAAAAATTTGTAATATTTTTTCTTACAAAAAACCCATCATAAAAGACAATACATTCTTGCTATGGGAGCCTTGCACACACAGCCATGCTGAAATAGTTCCTGGATTTGCGAAATACTTACTTGATTTGGGTTACCATGTTTCTATCCTAATCAATCCTAAAAGATACAATGAAGGGTTATTCTGTAGATTTGATAATGAAAATATCTCGTACAATAAAATGTCTAAAAGACAAATTCGCAAGTTTTTCAAAAAAAATAGTTTGGCTAATGTACAAGGAGTACTAATCACAACAATTGGTAAACTATATGATGGTAAAGACCTAAACCAAGCATATAACTCGTTTAATAAACAAATAGATAGAAATAAACTTTTCTTTGTTGAACATGAAATTGATAGCTACTTTGATAATAATTCTGAAACACGTAAGGATATTATCACACTTAGAACAATGGACTACAAAAATGCGACTACTACCGCTGTTAATCCTCACTATTTTGGACAGTTCAAGCTAAATAATAAAAACTCTCTGACAACTTTTGTTACTATTGGTGCAATTTCAGAAAAAAGAAAAAGCACTAAACTGCTTGTAAATGCTGTAGAAGAACTAGTAAATACGGGTGTTACTAACTTTAAAATTGTCGTTATTGGTAAAGGAAATATCAAAGATTTACCAACATACCTGCAAAAGTATTTTGATATTAAAGGACGTCTTGATTTCAAAAAAATGTATACTGAAATTGAAAAAGCTGACTTTATCCTATCAGCATACGAAGATAATCCTGATCATATCAAATATATTACTTGTAAGACTAGTGGTACATTTCAGCTTGTCTATGGTTTTCTAAAGCCAATTATTATTAGAGAAAGTTTCGCTCCAATAAATGGCTTTAATCAAGATAACGCCATATTATATAAAAAAGATGATGATTATGCAGAAGCTATGGCTAGAGCAATAGAGTTATCTCGGCACGATTATTTGCAAATACGCGAAAACCTCAAAGAATACTCAGATCAACTATATTGCCAATCACTGAAAAATTTACAATGCGAAATTAAAAATAGGCATTAATTCTTGAATTGCTTTTCGTTCTTAATTATTTTTCTAATAAGAAATAAACTACGAGTTGGTTGTAATAAGATATATTTGATACCTGTCAATCTAGCCTTATTAAGCTTACCTTCAAGATAGAGTGAATCGATAATATAGCGCCCTTTTCTCTTATTAAAGAATTTTGACTTAATTCTATCAATTTTTCCAGAAGCAAAACATTTACCAGTAAACCAGCATAACGAATAATTACCAGCAAAATTTTTCTTTAGATTTACATGAAGGTCTTTTTTATATGAACGATTATACTCAGGCTTTATAAACATCGCGTTTTGATGTGTATATATCGCGTCTTTTATATATGGAAAAAGCTCAAATCTAAAGTTATTTATATTATTAGCACCTGAGTGTAGTGGAGTCTTTTCTTGTTGATTAACTGTTAGATTAATTGCTTTGCCCAACAAACCTGGACCTGTGATGCTTAAAGGATCATTACCATAAAAACCATTCTTTGAATTCTCTACTATCATATCAATAGCTTTTTTTAGGAATGGATGCTTTGGCTTTGAGCACATAAATGCCTGGTAAATATAGCCATCAAACTCGTAGTCTGGTTTATATTTATCCTTAATTGAAGCAAATTCAGTATCAGAGCATAAAACATCATCAAGACCAACTAATAACTCTTGCTTAATATCACTATATACTCCACCATGAATATACAACACACAATATCGCCATAAATCACATTTATAAGCCCCAGGTATTATATTATCATATGCATCAAGTACATCTTTCTCAAAGTTCTCTTTAAGAAACTCGCGACACGCTTCATCATCAAAGAAATGAAATTCCCAATCAGGGTTTTTATCAACCCATGTATAAACTGCATTATACATCTCTTGACTTACTTCACTTGTTCTCCAAGTTTTAAAAATCTTTTTGGTAATATACTGATATTCTATAGAATTTGATGATTTAGCTCTTGAGGGAATAAAAGCCGGAATTTTTTTAATCGAAGTTGACATAAATAAAAGTCCAAATAGGTTTAATGTTTATACGCTAAGTTATTCCAGTATAAAATTTAACAAATACTATGAAAATATACTAACTCAAAATACGTTTTTTGCAAATATAGCAATAAGATTTAAACTATTAAGAAGTTATAATATTAGAATCTTTATTGTCTTCACACTTTCTTTGAGCTAAGAATATTGCCGTTAAATTAGCAAATAAAATAACCATTATCTGTGTAGTAAAGAAATAATCAAATAAACAACCAATAAACATTGCTAATATTAAAACTCTAAAATAGACTCGATTTCGATAGTCCAACCATCTTGCTTCAACAAAAAATGCCACAAAACATAATAAAAGGGAAACCCCAGCGACTATACCTGCCCTAAAAATATAATTGATAAATTCATCATGAGCCATAATACCGTCATTAACTACACGAGGATCATCTCTTAATCGTTTATTTTCATTTATCAAAATTTTAGTACATTGAATAACATCAGTAGTACTTGTAAGATAAGGACACCCCAGTATATAAAGTTTAGGATATTGTCTTAAAACCTTAAATGAAGAGCTATAGTATAACAATCTAAGCCCTGTCGAAGTCTCATATTGTTTCCTAGCATCTATATTGTTATAGTCTTGATTAAAGAACACTTGCGACTCTTCAACAGAGGTTTGTAATCTATAATGGAAAATACCAGAGAACTTATAAACAATTCCAAAGATAACAATAATCACTATGATGCAGGTAGTTACAATACTAACCAAACGTTTTATACTTAACTTATTATGTTTAAAGCTAAAGTATTTTAAGGCTATGAATGAGTAATAAATAAATACTACAAATTCAATAACATAGCCTGCCTTACTACGATTTACAAAAAGATCAATAAAAATTACTAATAATCCAGCAGCAAACATCAATATTTTTAACAGTAAATTTGGCATTCTAATAGCTTTACCAATAATTACCACAGCAGAAAAAGGAAAGGTCAATGCCACTATTGACTGGATAACACTACCTCCATGTATCCCAAAGTATATCTGACTAACTACAAAATTTGCATGTAGTACATATCTAAATAACGCATACAAAGAAAATATAACTACAATAGCTAGATAAAAATTCAAAAGATAATTAGCATACTTAGTATTTTTAGATAGAAAGTAACTGGCTGAACATATGTATAGAAATATAAATATAGGATTTGAAAAACCCAATATTGACTTAATATCTAAATTGCCACTAGCAAAAGATGCATAAATCATACCAATATTTATCATTATCGCAGATAACAGTAAAAACTGAAGTGACTTATTGTTTTTGAGGACTTTAAAAACCTCTTTATTAAAAAGAGAGAAAAAAATAATTAATATAAACCCCACCGAGATAAAAAATCTAGCAAAAAAGAAAATACTTACAAACATTACCAACATAAGCATAAATACTATCTTGGTGTATATTTCAGATCTCAAAACTTTTCTCCCAACATAAAATATATAATTTTACTGCGATACTACAAATTATAGTATAACAGCTCTTATTTTTAATAATAAAACGATTCTGTTAATTAAACTAAAGTTTTTAGTAGTTTAAATATTTCCTTAAATGACTTATTTGGCTTATTTTTCTCAATCTCTTTATGGTGATTTCTAATTAACTGACGTAACTTCTGTACATCTATGTTAGCATATTCTTCTATAAGCTTATCTAAAGTAGCGTTAGATTTGCTAGGATCCAAGAGATTACTACGAATATTCTCTAAGCGTTGAAGCATAAGGTTTGTACTTTTATCTTTATTCACTAGAACATCATAAGCTTGATAAATTTCTTCTAGATTGTCTGTTTTTCTTAGTAGCTTACCTATGAACTGTATTTGTCTTTTTAAAGCTATCTTTTGTAAATTTTTAGCATTAAGAATATTATTTTTTAGATTTTCATCTATTGGTAACTTACTTAACTGTTCTTTACTTAGTTCAGTGAGAGATTTACCAAAGTCAGTTATTTCTAAAGCATCTTTTTTTATAGTTGTTTTACTTTTTACAGCTTTATAATGAGAATTTTCTTCTTCTCGCTCTAAACGTTCTATTTCATCTAAGTCAATTACTTTGCTCATGGCTATTATTTTAATTTGCTAATATATATATATAATATAAGCTATAATTTTAAACGTTTAATTTATTTTATCCACCTAAAAGATATCAGGAGACTACCAAATATGTTTAGCTTTGAAAAAAATAGCTTAAAAAACACTGATAAAGAAATATTTGATGCTATAGAGCTTGAAGTTAAAAGACAACATGAGCATGTTGAACTTATTGCATCAGAAAACTATGCTAGCCCTGCCGTAATGGAGGCTCAGGGTTCTCAACTTACAAATAAGTATGCCGAAGGATATCATGGTAAAAGATATTATGGCGGCTGTGAATTCGTTGATATAGCTGAGAAACTAGCTATTGAAAGAGCTCAAAAGCTATTTGGCGTTGACTATGCAAATGTTCAGCCTCATTCTGGTTCACAAGCAAATGCCGCGGTATATAATGCTGTACTAAAACCAGGCGATACTGTCCTTGGCATGGATCTTGGTGCTGGTGGACATTTGACTCATGGTAGTAAAGTGAATTTTTCAGGTAAGATTTATAATTCTATCCAATATGGTCTAAATGAAAGTGGTGATATAGACTACAAACAGGTAGCTAAACTTGCTGAAGAGCACCAACCAAAAATGATAATCGCTGGATTTTCAGCTTTTTCAGGAATCATTAATTGGGAAAAATTTAGAGAAATCGCAGACTCAGTAAATGCTGTACTTATGGCTGATATTGCTCACGTTGCAGGTCTTGTAGCAGCAGGATTATATCCGAACCCTTTCCCTTATGTCGATGTTGCAACCACAACTACTCATAAAACTTTAAGAGGACCGAGAGGTGGATTAATACTTTGTAACAATAATCCTGACCTAGCTAAAAAATTCCAATCTGCTATTTTTCCAGGTATTCAGGGTGGACCTTTGATGCACGTAATCGCAGCTAAAGCAGTTGCATTTAAAGAAGCATTAGAACCTAGCTTTATTGACTACCAAAAGCAGGTATTGAGAAACGCTAAGGCTATCGAAAAAGTTCTAAAAGAACGTAATATTAATATTATTTCAGGCGGTACGAATAATCACCTATTATTACTAGATATAACAAATACAGGATTCTCAGGCAAAGAAGCTGAGGCTGCTTTAGGTAGAGCGAATATCACTGTAAATAAAAATTCTATACCGAATGACCCTCGCTCTCCATTTGTGACAAGTGGCTTAAGAATAGGAAGTCCCGCTATTACAACTAGAGGATTCAAAGAAGCTGAGTGTGAGCAAATCGCAAATTGGCTAGCAGATGTAGTATACAACTGCGGAGATGAGAAAGTTGAAACTGAAACAGCTGCAAAAGTTTTAGAACTTTGTGACAAATATCCAGTTTATAAGTAAAAAATCTCTTTTCGTATAATAATTTTTAATTTGATATTTTTTAATTTAAATCACTCAACATCTTTTTTTTAACAAATGATCTAAGCTCTATTTTAGCTATCATTAACTATCGTAAACCTCATTAATTGAGGGATACTATCTAGACAAATCAAATAAAGGATAAGCTGTTACACAATTTCTAACATAATAGATATATTTTAAATCCTGCTAGTATCAGCACCTCCAACTGAAACAAATAGTTGCTAATAAGACAAATTATTAATACTAACAGCTAAAACTAGGTTTATATAACTATAGAAATAATTATGCTAAGAAATAAAAGTCATTCTTAAACCTTTTTACATTAGAGCAATTGTTTATTTACGACACATACCACCTTCTTGCCAATATTCACTACCTACACAGTGATGACAGTAAAATAAACCATTCGGATCATATTTGTTTTTGATTTTAAGAAGCCTATTATAATTATCACCCCAAAAAACTTTCTGCCAGTTTTTTTGGAAATAATCTGCCTCATTTGCATAAGTTCCCGCATTAGGAGCTAATGCCATTATCATTCCCATAGCCTTATAAACATTATCTACTTTTTGTTGTATTTGTGGAGTCATTTTTGGTTTGCCAAGCTGAGGTTTATCTGTACTATAACTCATGATAGCCAAAGCTCCAGCATTATAAACACCTGGATGCATAGATGTCTGCTCAGTTAACTTTAGAGCTTGTTCAGAAGCTCCTGCCAAACCTTTGTTAATTTGAATAGATACTGGTGCAAGCTGAGAAACCTTGTAAAAAGTTTCTGTCGTTTTATCAATATTTTTAGGATCAAACAACTTCTCAGGTAAATACCAAGACTGATAAGTATACCAATATGCAGAAACTTCTCCTGTATTAGAAGCCCACCAAAACTCTCCATCACGTGCATCTTGACCAGTATTTTTAACAACCATATCAGGATAATTTTTATGCCAATAATCATAGTTCCAGATTTGTGTTGGTGGAATATCTATATATTTGGCCTGATAATGAAGACCAGGTTGATTTTGTACCCACTTTTTAAATGGCTGCCAAATTTCTAAAGCCTCTTTTTGACTTAAATCTTGTGTAACCATGGCTATTGTCATTTTATTATTTGGACGAAAAGCAAACTGCTCACCCCAGTTCTCATTATTCAAGTTAGAATAATAAAATGAAAGAAACTCTTTTATCAAAGCTTTATACACCTCATCTGAACTCGCTGTTATTTCACCACTAATCAAACCAAAGTGACTAGGAAGCTGATGTGTTCTTAGTGTTAAATTTGTAACAACTCCATAAGTTCCACCACCACCACCTTTAATTGCCCAAAACAAATCTTGATTTTGACACTCATTAGCAATCACTGTCTTACCATCTGCAGTAACAACCTCAGCCTGTACTATTCCTCCTGCACCTGTACCATATTTTTTAGACCAGCTACCAAAACCACCACCTTGAGGAAAACCACCAGCTGCCCCAACAGTTGTACAACCTCCTCCTTGGACGTATTCATGATATTTGTTAGTAACAACATCATAAGCCTCAAGCCATCTTGTTCCAGCTCCAACTGTAACAGCTGAATACTCTTTATCCTTTGGACAACTCTGAGGGTGAAAATGCTTATCATATTTAATATCACGCATATTGTGAGTCCATATTAACAAGGCATCTGGAGAACTAGAACGCCCTAAATAGTCGTGTCCAGCCCCTTTGATAACAATACGTAGATTATGTTTTCTAGCAAAGTTAATAGCATTCACAACATCTTGAGTATCCTCTGCTTCAACAGCATCGCTACTTGGCTGAATATGCCATGCTCCATACCACCCTTGAGATTCATTTCTACTAGAATCTGACTGCATATAGAAAGGATTTTTCATATTTTGTAAAATTGATTTACAGCTATCATTTTCTGAATCTTTTTCACATGTGGAAAAAAAAGAAGTTGGCTTTATGAGTTTACCTTTAAGTGATTTTGCTAGATCATCCCATTGTTTAGAATCAGGCCAGCATACCTCTGAAGGTAAGCAACGACAACTAGACTTTGAAGTCTCATTTGAGAGATTTGAAGATGTTTGACTATGAGCAAAACCAAATATTGAGGTTAAAATACAGCTTGTAATAATTTTTTTGTACATTTTACCAAGAAATTACTCTGTGATAATAGATATACTAAAGGATTAATATTTTAAAGAAAAGTTATCATGCGTTTTCAAAAATAAATTTTCCACATTTTTTTTACAACCAACCAAACCATCTATCAAACCAAGTGGGATTTTCTGTACCATCTGGACGTAGGTTATTTACAAATTTATTTTTAGGATAATTTTTCTTAAGCACTCGTATATTTGCTTTAGCCTGATCATACAATCCAAGCTTATTATAAGCCTTAATTGTTAATACCAAAGCATCTTGAGTTGCAGTACTCTGAGGATAGTTTCTTATAATTTGAGAAGCTCTATCCAAAGCCGCGTTATATGCGCCTCTTTTATAGTAGAAAATAGCAATATCATAATAATGCTCCGCGATTATGTTATTTATATACAACATTCTGCGCTTTGCATCAGGGACAAAACTACCTTTAGGATCAAGCTTTATCGCTTTTTCAAAGTTAACATAAGCATCTTGATAGCCGGTTGGATCATGATAGTTCATATCATAAGGAGCATAAGTTTGTAAGATACCCCTACCATCTTCAAACCCAACAACACCAATCATATAGTATACATAGCCCTTATATGAACTATACGGATACATCTTAATAAACTGTTGTCCTAATGCTAGAGCCATAGTTGATTCATCATCCATATAGTAAACATAAATCAAATCAACCATACCTTTCTCAGCTAGTGGAGTAAACGGATACTGTGCGACTAATGACTTATAAGACCTAATAGCATCAAAATACTTTTCATTTTGCATTTGCTCATGAGCTTTTGCATAAATGAAACTCGCCGTAAAACCTGTATAAACTTGCGGAAGCTCACTATCTTTTTTGGGTCCACAAGATACTAACATCATTACCATAGATATAATGGTTATTAAATATAAAAACCTTTTCATTTAATTTAACTATCCTTAGAATTTTCTTATATAATTCTACGTAAAAATCAATTTATTTAATAAAAAATACTTATATTAAGCATATAACATGGCAAATAATACACTATCTAACGAATTTCATCAAAAATTTATGATGCATCCAGATTATGCAGGCAAGAGAATCGATTCGGCAGTAAACGAGATGTTTGATCAATTTTCCCGTTCACAAATACAAAAATGGATTAAAGATGGCCTAATTACGGTTAATGGAAAAGCTACAAAGCCTAAATATATCATATTAGGAGATGAAGAAATTGATATCAATGTCGAGCTCTTACCAACAAATGAGTGGATAGCTGAGGATATTGATTTAAGTATCGTATTTGAAGATGATGACATTGTAGTAATTGATAAACCTATCGATATGGTTGTACATCCTGGTGCTGGCAATATAACTGGCACCATATCAAATGCTTTACTCCATAAATATTCTAATCAAGACAAATTACCAAGAGCAGGTATCGTTCACCGTCTAGATAAAGACACTTCAGGCTTAATGGTTGCCGCTAAAAGTAGTATTGCTTATCATAGCCTAGTTCAGCAGCTATCAGAAAGACAAGTGTCTAGAAAATATCTTGCAATAGTAGAGGGTGAAATCTATGAAGAAGGAACAGTTAACCAACCCATAGGAAGAGATCCAAATAATCGCACAAAAATGGCTGTCAATTATAGAGGTAAAGAAGCTATTACTCACTATAAGCCTGTAGAGGTATATGATGGTTTCACTCTAATTGAGTGCCAACTAGAGACTGGAAGAACTCATCAAATAAGAGTTCACATGAAAAGTATCAAGCATCCTTTAGTTGGTGATCAAACATATAACAAATCATCAACAAAGCTAGAAAAAATTGGAATAGAAAATATACATAGACAAGCTCTACATGCATATAAACTTTCTTTCATCCACCCTATATCTCAAAAGATGGTACGATTTAAAAGCAAACTTCCTGAAGATATGCTAAATTTGAAACTAGAACTACAACAAACAATCGAAGTCTACGATGACTATGAGGAAGATTATTACGATTATGAGTAATATAGATAACAAACTAATTCTAAAATATTGCCTTTATTTACTACTCATAATCATATCAGCTGCAATACTATCATCTATAAATAGCTCCAAGCATGAAAAAATGAACTATTTTTTAGAATCCAGAGCTCCTTTTATAGTCAAAAAACCTAATTTTTCTGAAATAAAAGACTTCAAAGAAAGAAAAAAAGCTTTTATATCATATATGCTCTCTGCTATTGAAAAAGCTAATAATGAAATATGCTTACAAAGACAGCAAATACATAAACTACAAAAAGATTTGGTTGAAAGCAATACTCTTAGTAGCAGACAGCTTAACAAACTAGATCTATATTTAAGATATTATAAAATTGATCCCGCGCATAATACTGCTGATGAATTAAGTTATCTAGATATTAAAGCAGAAAGAATTCCAACGAGTTTTGTGCTAGCTCAAGCAGCTCTTGAAAGTGGCTGGGGAACATCTAGATTCTCCAGAGATTATAATAATTACTTTGGATTACACTGTTTTTATGAGGGCTGTGGTGCCAAAGCTAAATCAGCGAATGTTTATCTTGAAACATTCAATAGTGCCGCAGAAAGCGTTCTTGGGTATTATTATAGACTTAATACCGGTTCTAAATTTAAAGACTTTAGAATAATTAGAGATAAAATCAATAATAATGAACTTCCCGAACAAGACTTATTGAATACTCTAGAAAACTACTCTGCTCTCGGTGGTGATGAATATAAAAACAGACTTATTTCAGTTATTGAGCATAACAATTTGACTCGATATGACTCTATTAAATACTGCAAATAGCCTGCTTCTAGTTGGTATTAGTGATAATTTTTAGTATATTTGACTAATAAAGATAATACTATACAGAAAATAAATGGAAATAATAATCAAGCAAAATACTATTTATTTTGAAGGTATATTAACTCTAAAACAAATTGACTCTAAGCTCATTGATAAAAAAATAAGTCGTAATAAAGACGATATAAAACAAATTGATTTGACTAAAGTTACATCATTAGACACTGCTGGTGCTTATATAATTATCAAAACAGCAAAGGATCTAAGCTTATCAAAAGAGAATATTATTTTCGCTAATGAGAAGGATAAAAACCTTGTAGATATTGTATTTAAAAACTTCCCAACTACTGCTGAGGAACAATTATCGAATAAATCAAACGTTGTTTTCAATAGTATCTATACTCTTGGTAAAAACACAAATAACTTATTATCAGAAGTTAAAACAAGCATAAGCTTCCTTGGAGCTATCTTTTTAGGTTACATAACGTTAATTCGTAGACCTTATAAAGCTTTTTTTTCAATTGTTCTAAATATTTGCTACGACTCTACAATCAGAGCATTAAGTATAGTAATACTATTATCACTAATTATAGGCTTAGTATTAACCTATCTTCCTCTTAATTTACTAATGCAGTATGGAACTCAAATATTTGTAGTTGATATGCTTGGAATCTCCTCATTTAGAGAATTTGCCCCACTATTCACAGCTATAATAATTGCTGGTAGAAGTGGCTCAGCATTTACCTCAGAAATTGGCATAATGAAAGTTAATGAAGAAATCGATGCTCTACAGACAATAGGTGAAGACCCTATGCAACGTCTTGTTTTACCAAGAATAACAGCACTAGTTATCAGTTTACCTGTACTCACGGTTATAGCTATGATTGCTAATATTGCTGGCGGTATTATTATTGCCGACCTAATCGCAGGAATCACACCACTACAGTTTATAGAAAGACTATTTTCCAATGTAAATGTAAATCACTTCTATATAGGTCTTCTAAAGACACCTTTTTTTGCATTAGTAATTGCTGGAATAGGTTGTCATCAAGGATTATCTGTTAAAAGGGACTCCCAAAGTGTTGGTAAAGCAACTACAACAAGTGTTGTTTACTCAATATTTTTGATAATACTGGTTGATGCTATCTTCGCAGTAGGTCTAAATGGATCTTAGGAGAAAAAGATGAATGAAAGCCTAATTCAAGTGAGAGATTTGAGTACAAAATTTGGTAAGGAATGGATTCATAAAGATTTAAACTTAGATATCCACTTCGAAAAAATTAGCTGTATTATCGGTGCTAGCGGTTGTGGTAAGACGACCTTAATGCGAGAAATTTTAATGTTGCAACCAATATACTCTGGCAAGATTTTTTTGTTAGGTCAAGAGATCTCAAAACTAGCAGACAATCCGATTAAGCGTAAAGCAATATCCAGCACAATGAGTATGATGTTTCAACATTGTGCCCTCTTTTCATCTTTAACAAACTTACAAAATGTAATATTTCCACTTAAACAACATACAAACCTCCCATTAGATATTTTAACTGATATAGCTATTATCAAATTAAAGATGGTAGGATTAAAAGAAGAAGCATTCCATAAATATCCGTCAGAAATAAGTGGTGGTATGCTCAAAAGAGTCGCTCTAGCTAGAACTATAGTACTAGATCCCAAGGTTGTATTTTTGGATGAGCCGAATGCGGGTCTAGATCCATATTCTGCTAGGGCTATGGATGATCTTATTTTATATCTAAAAGAAGAGCTTAAGATGTCTGTTGTGATGATTACTCACGATTTAAACACTATTTGGCATATTGTTGATGATATTATATACATGGATGAAAAAAAGATTATGCTTCATGATACTGTTGAGTTTGTATCACAACAAACTCAATATGAAAGTATCAGAAAGTTTTTTGACTCACATAATGATGGTAAGTATTAGGAGCTTATAATGAATGAAAATAGTATAAAAAACCTAATTGCAGGACTATTTGTGATTTTTATGGTATTCGTAATGGTGTTTATAGGTTTTTTTCTATCAGGAGGTTTTAAAAACCAAGATACCACCACATTTGTCACAAACTTCAAAAGTATTTCTGGACTAAATATAGGTTCTGATGTCTCATACAAGGGGTTTAATATCGGTAAAGTATCTGATATTTCAATAAATAAAGAAAACCCTAAACTTGTTAGTGTTTACATGAAAATAAATAGTCAAATTCCTATATATAAACAGACTGTAGCAACTCTACAAAGTGTAGGTATCACAGGCCAATCTAAGGTTGAGCTTTCACTAAACATTTCAGAGAAAAACACTAGCTTGGATTTAATTGACTTAAGAAAAGGTCAAATACCAGAAATAAAATCAAAGCCATCACAGCTTGAAACTATTTTAGGTAAAGTCAATGGCATTGCTGGATCTCTAGAAGAGATCTCTAGTAAGTTTAATAAGATGATGTCTAAGGAAAATATTCAAAGATTCAACGAATTTGCAGATAGTTTGAACATTCTTCTATACAATCTAAGTAATTCATCAATATATTTCAATAGAACTCTTATGAACTTTAATGAAACAATGATCGAAGGACAAGAAACTCTAACTAGACTTAATAATGTAGTTAGTGTTTTGGAATATGATCCTTCGACAATTGTTAGAGGTGTAACCCATAAGGATGAGGATTAGAATAATGAAAAAATATATAATATTATTTACTATACTTTTACCCTTTCAATTGCTTGCTTTTTCGATATTTGGTGACCCTTTAGAATTACCTGCACAAAAACAATATGTAATTTATAATCAAGAGATGGAGTCAAAAAAGCTTCCTGATACCGGTGATGCTTATATAAATACAACTTTACTTATCTATAACATCCAAACTCAAGCATCTAAATCAACACAGATGTTCTATATCAAGGGTAATCGTTTATACACCTTTAAAAATAGTGAGTGGGCTTTACCTGTATCAAAAATGCTTACAGTTGCTACATTTGAATATATTTTAGATAATAATATTGTCAAGAATCTTGCTTTCCAAGATATAAATATTAGACAAGAGTTCACGTTATCCGGAACCACCACTTATGGTCCTATACTAGATTTAGACAATAAACAATTCTTCTTCTATATTACTTTCTATTTAAAAAATGAAAGAACGGGCTATACAGATATAAAGACTATAAAGTATCATCATAAAATTGATAGTGATAACATAACTCCTGATAGTTATGCTGAAATGACAAATAAAGCTTTAGTTCATATATTCTCTCAATTAAAACCTTGGTTATTAGAAAACCTTGAAAAAGAAAAACATAAAAACAAGCAAATTGAGAAACGACAAAAAACTATGCCTAATAATATCCAAGCCTTACTAGCAACTAAGCAATAAAGCTAGCTACTAATCCTATTATACCGCCAAAAACTCCGCCCCAAACAACTAACCAGCCTAAATGTTCACGAATTATTCGTTGAATTATTTCTTTTACCATTAACGGCGTTAACTCATCTAGTCTACTATCAATAAGTTTTTCTATTTTCTCAGATGCTTTTTGAGAAATTTTATTAGTATCAATATCTATCTCATCTAAAAGGTTAATAATCTTAGCATCTAGCTTATTTATAAATGGCTCACGCAAGCCTTCTAGGGCATCTTTACCACCCAAGAACATATCAATCATTGAACCATATTTACTACTCATTAGCATATCAACGAAACTATCAAAAATCTTGTTATAATCAATTTTTGCGGCTATATTATCTGCAATATACTTTTTTATATCATTATTACTAAGAAATTTACTCAAATTATCTTGAGAGAAAAATTGCTCCATAATCATCTTTTTTATGGCTTTTTTAAAGCTTTCAAACTTATTGGGAATTATTCCTGAGCCGTATAGAAACGGTATTTTTTCAAAAAGCATATATATCGCTATCCAATTAGTTAATGCTCCTGACAAAGCATAAAAGCCTATATTCTTAATATGCTGCTCAGCAAAGTACCACCCTGCTACTGCCAATATCACAGCAACAATATTAGTAACAAAACTTTTATTAAAAATACCCATAAATATACCCTACTCTTTAAATGATTTAGAATTTATAATAAGAACAGTATTCTATCAAATTTTAACTTTATGAGAACTATTCGAGGCTTTTTTGCAGAAATTTCAACAAAAACAATGCATATCTCAATCACTGGTGAATATTACAACTATTTCAAAAATGTATTAAGACTCAAAAAATCAGATTCTGTAGAGTTATTTAATAATAGTGATGGCTTGCAATACAAAACAAAAATCATTGATATAACTAATAAAAATATAGCATTACAAGTATTAGAAAAAAAAGAAATCCATAATGAAAATGACTACATTACCAATATCTATCAAGCTATTGTCAAAAATGAAAACTTTGATCTTATTGTACAAAAAGCTACTGAACTCGGTATAGATAATATTTATCCGATTATCACAGAGTTTACAAACCACAAATTTGATAAGAAAGGTTTTGATAAAAAGTTAGATCGTTGGAACAAAATAGCTATAGCTGCAGCAGAACAATGCGGTAGAGTCTTTGTACCCAAAATACACCACCCTACTGAACTTAAGACTATACAACTACCAGATAATTATATTAATTTGACTCTTTGCCCATATTCAGATACCCCTAAAAACTTTGAGAGCATTGTCAAAGACAACGATAAATTTAATATTTTCATAGGTCCTGAGGGCGGTTTCAGTAGTAAAGAAATGGATTTTTTTAAGATTAAGAATTTCAATACTATAAATTTAGGTAAAAGAATACTCAAAGCAGAGACTGCCCCAATAAATATTCTTTCAATAATCAACTTCATCAAATAGTATAATGCCTGACATATAATTATTGCAAAACATCTGTTGTAATGATTTAATTAAGTATCTAAATACTGTTAATTTTCAGGGTACATTCATGGATAAAAATTATCATACCTTATCTCGTCCTTTTTGGATAGTTTGGGCAATTGAGTTCTGGGAAAGATTTGGTTTCTACGGTTTTCAGGCGATTATCGCATTATATTTCACCCAACAGTTACATCTTAGCGAATTAGAAACTATTTACCTAATGGGGTCTTTTTTTGCTTTTACATATGGATTTATATGGGTTGGTGGCATTATTGGTGATAAAGTTCTTGGAACAAAACGTACAATACTTATTGGGGCGGTGATCCTTTGTTTATCTTACCTAAGCTTCATTTTTGCTAATGAAAAATCAATATACTACATATTTGCAGGTATTATTGTTGGTAACTCTCTATTTAAAGCGAACCCTTCTTCTTTAATATCAAAAATGTTTGATAAGGGTGATGGTCGTTTAAATAGTGCTATGACACTTTACTACCTTGCTATCAATATGGGTGGTCTTTTGTGTATGGCCTTAACCCCTATAATATCTCAGGCCTATGGATACACAGAAGCTTTTATAATTTGTGGTGTTGGTTTGCTTATAGGCATACTAGGTTTTATTATGTTCTTCAAACATCTTGAAGACTTAGGATCAGAGCCAGGTAAAAAACCTCTAAACATTACTCATGCAGCATATGTAATAATTGGAAGCATCATATCTATAATTTTCATAGCAAATATTCTTCCGAACACTGGATTATGTATCACAATAACAGCTATTGTTGTTATTGTTGCTACTATTTATTTTTTAGAAGTAGCGATAAAACTCAATCCATACGAAAGAAATAGAATGTTAGTTGCATTAGTACTAATTATTGAAGCAATATTCTTCTATGCATTGTACTTCCAGATGCCAACAACTCTAACATTTTTTGCACTACACAATGTTGACCTATCTATATTTGGATGGCATGTACCAGCCGCACAATACCAGTTCTTAAACCCTCTTTGGTTGATGCTACTGTCTCCGATTCTTGCTATTTTATATAAGAAAAGCAAAATGACTCATGCAACTAAATTCAGTATTGGTATAGCTCTTATGTTTGTTTCCTATGCTATCCTTTATTGCACAAAATATTTTGCTACAAATGGGATTATTTCAGGATACTGGCTAATTCTAACTTATGCCTCCTCATCTCTTGGAGAACTATTAATATCTGGTCTAGGATTAGCTATGGTTGCAGAACTATGTCCTGCAGCGATATCAGGCTTTGTTATGGGATTCTGGTTCCTTGCAACAATGGTAGCTTCTTATTTAGCTTCATATATCGGATCATTTATAGCTTTACCTCTATTTGATAACAATATCACTAGTCAACAAAGCTTAGATACTTATACATCTGTATTTGGATATGTTGCTATATGTATATTAATAGTTACTATTATAATGGTTATTTTAACACCTCTACTTAATAGATATATTAAAAAAATAGATGTAACTGACGATCATAGAGCAGATGCTCCTAGCGTTGTAATTAAACAAAAATAACGATAATCACTCACATACTTATATTCCTTCATGGATTTAATTTCTTAAAATCATTTCAAAACGTTCTATTTTTGCTAGAATATCTAATAACACATTAGAAATAATATTGACTATGAGTACTTTTTCTAGCAAGACTTGGATATCGAATTATCCAGAGTATGCACCAGCAAATATCCAAGAAAATCAATTTACAATCCTTGATATGTATGAAAAGTCGATTATGCAATTTCCATATAGAGACGCAGTTTCATGTCATGATGTAAATTTATCATTCTCCAAGCTCGATGACTTAGCTACCAGAGTAGCAAGTTTCTTACAAAATGACTTAAAGATTGAAAAGGGAGATAGAGTAGCTATTGTACTACCTAATTGCTTGCAATTTACAGTTTGTTTATTCGCTTGTATCAAAATTGGTGCTGTTTTTGTAAATACTAATCCACTTTACAAAGCTGATGAGCTCGAATCAATTTTTAATAATTGTGATATTAAAGCAGCTATTGTCATGGATATGTTTGCGCACCACATTCAAAAAGCTAAGCTAAATATTAATTCATTAGAAAATATAATTGTTACAAATATTGCTGATTTATACCCATTCCCTAAAAAACAAATTATTGGCTTCGTATCAAAAAACTTAATAAAAGATAAACCAAAGTATAACAAAAAAATCTTTATCCCATTTACTAAAGCTATTAAGGCTAATAAAAAACTATATAAAAAACCAGATATAGATAAAGAAGATATACTATGCTTACAATACTCAAGTGGCACTACTGGTAAGCCTAAGGGAGCAATATTAACTCACAATAATCTTGCCTCCAATATTCAACAAGTATGGGCTTGGGTAAAACATGATATGGACATGTCCGATCAAGTTATAATAACAGCTTTACCTCTCTATCATATATTCTCTTTGAGTGCGAATTTATTGTGTTTTTTCTTTGCTGGAGCTAAGAATGTTTTGATTCCTAATGCTAGAGACATAAAAGATTTGATTAAAACCATGTCAAAAAATGAGTTTACTATTTTTAATGGCCTAAATACTCTTTATATGGCTATGCTAGAACATCCTGACTTTGAAAAAATAAATAAGACAAGATATCAGTATTCACTAAGTGGAGGCATGCCTATTTCTCGTAAGATATACTTGCACTGGCTAGATAAAACTGGTGTAGAACTCAAAGAGGGATATGGAATGACAGAAATGTCTCCAGCTATAGCCCTAAATAAGTTTAATGAATCAGAAGATGATTACTTTGGCACATGCGGCTATCCTATCCCAGGCACAGAACTTAGCATCAGAGATATTGAGACAAATCAAGAAATAGATGAATGCTACAAAGAAGGAGAAATCTGGCTTAAAGGACCTCAAAAATGTCATGGTTTCTGGAATGATAAACAGAATAATGAACTATATTTTACAGCTGATGCTTGGTTAAAAACGGGTGATATTGGCTATATAGATAAAAAAGGTCGCCTAACCATATCAGATAGAATAAAAAACATGATTATTGTATCTGGATTTAATGTTTATCCTCGTGAAATTGAAATATGCATTCTAAAACTAGATTACATAAAAGAAGTTGCCGTAACAGGTGTTAACTCTAAAGTTTCTGGAGAAAGAGCAATCGCTTTTATATCTTTAGAAAAAGGTTCTAAGGCAACGGAAGATGATATTATAAAGCACTGTAAGGAAAAATTAGCTAGCTATAAAATCCCTAAATCATGTATTTTTGTCGAGACTTTACCAAAAAACAACACAGGTAAAATAGATATCAAAAAACTAAAAAAAGACTTTTTATAAAAGACATTATTAATTTTCTTTAGAAAAGTATTGCTTTGGTGTTTTTCCAAAAGCCTTACGAAACATAGCTATAAAATTACTAGGTGATGCATAACCAAGTGAATCTGCAACTTCAGTAACTGATATATCTCTAGCTAACATATCTAATCCACGTGCTAGCTGAGCTTGTTGGCGCCAACGTGAAAAACTAAGACCTGTTTCAGATAAAAAGATTCTTCTTAACGTTCTAGCTGACATTGCTCCAAATGAAGCCCACTGCTCTAAACTTGTTGCTATTGATGGATTATCAATAATTGCATTAGCAACTTTTAAAGCCCTTTCAGTCTTTGGCATCGGTAGGTGAAGAGCCTCTTCCGGCGCAGAGCTAATTTCATTGCAAATAATCTTTGTAATATATTCTTGATCTACTTTTAACTTTTGTTTTTTATTCCATTCTGTAGCTCTAAGTGCAAGTGCTCTAAGTACTTCACTCATTGGAATAACCCTAGAGCTTTTCGGCATTTCCTCACACATACTAGGTAGTATAAAAATAACCCAGCCAGTTACTAATCCACTTATACGAATTTTATGAGATGTACTAGGTGGAATCCAACCTGCCCTATTAGATGGGAGCACCCATGACCCATCAGGCGTACTTACGTGTACTAGTCCAGATTCAATACAAAATATTTTACCTCGAGAATGTTCATGCCAGTCAGTTTCTTGATTACTTATTCTATTTTCACTATCAGAAGTATTGCCACCCTTTATAGCAATTATTGACGGCCCATCAAGCCATTGACTATAATTTGATATTTCTTCATCAATAATATTTTGGCCAATTTTCAATATTTATTGTCCATACAATGCTATAATACATTACTAAAATTGTGCAATAATTCTACAATAAAATAAACTGTAAAATTAAATTCCTTAGTAATATAGCTAAAAGCTATAGTATATTAACAAGATTCTAACTATAAAATAATAGGGTTATGCAGACTGATAATACAGCAAACACCGGCTTCTGGAGTCAGAAAAGAACAATAGTTGCACTAGCAATAAGCTTGTTAGCATTAGCTGAAATTGTTGACTTAACAATTGTAGCTGTTGCCATACCTCAAATCATGGGAGCAATCGGTGCAAACGTTGAAACTATTGCTGATGTTACTACAGTATATATTGTTACTGCAGCAATCTTTATATTATTATCAGGGTTAATCATAGAGAAATATGGCATAAAGCGTGTAGCTTTAGTTTCATCTGTAATTTTCGGAATTTCATCAATCATGTGTGGGCTATCAACATCTCTAGCTGAAATGATTGTATTTAGAGCTTTTCAGGGTATGGGAGGAGCATTTCTACCATCAGTAGCACAGACATATATCTCTACAAACTTCAGAAATGAAGAATACAACAAAATGATGACTGTATACAGTATGGTTATCGTTATGGGACCTATCATAGGGCCTGTTCTTGGTGGAGCTATTTGTGAAAATATGTCTTGGGAATGGATCTTCTATGTAAACGTTCCTTTATGTGTCGTAGCTTTTATAATTATTTTCTTTATGATGGAAGCCACAAAAATCAAAAAAATCAAAATTGACTACATTAGCTTTGGATTTATGGCTCTTGGTGTCGGATGCCTAGAACTTTTCATAGATAATGGAAATACCAATGGTTGGTTCTCTTCTATAGAGATGATTATACTTTTAAGCATATCGATTGTTTCATTAGGATTTTTTATCTGGAGAGGTTTAATATACTCTTCTGTTGTAAAATTCAGAATATTTAAGAATTTCAATTTTATTTTAGCATGCTTTTTATGCTTTATGTTTGTGCTATTATTTTCTGCTGCTATGGCGTACTTACCAACAATGCTACAACAAGTATATGGCTACCCAGTTGATTTAGCTGGTTACATAACAGCTCCTAGAGGAGTTGCCGCAATTTTTGGTGCTGTAATCACACAAAACTTTTTAGTGAAAAAACTGGGAGTTAGGACAACGATAAGCTTAGGAATGCTTACATTCGGAGCCTCTTGTCTAATGCAAGCAAGTTTCTCACCCACAGCTAGTGAATTTGATATAGTCTTAACTACTGCTATTCAAGGACTAGGCATGATGATGTTTTTCGTTCCATTCATGAGTGTGCTTGTCGTTGGAGTAGCTGATGAAGATATGGGCGATATGTCAGGATCATTCAACTTTTTCAGGAACTTTGGTAGTTCGGTAGGTACTGCTTTTGTAGCAACTTTTATATCAAGAAACCAACAAACGACATATCAAGAACTATCACAGAATATTTCATATATGAACGATAGTTTTCAAAATTGGACAAGCACATTACCAATAACCAATAATACCGAAGCGATGGCCATGGCAAAGCAACAAGTGTTACATCAAAGTAGCTTATTGAGTTATGTCAATTCTTTTTATGTTGTAGGTATTCTTAGCTTATTACTAGCTATTGTACCATTTTTGCTAAAAGAACCTCCTAAAGACGCTGCTGTTCCAGCAATGCATTAATTTTATTATAGGAATAATTTAAAATGTCAGAAGAAAAGAAACTTGATAATCAAACATCAAAAGAAGAGCAAAACCCTAACACTAAAAAAGAGTCTAAATTTTCAACTAAGAAAATAGCTATTGGATTAAGTATAATCACAGCAACAGCTTTTGGTATCTATGGATATTATAAATATAATAAAGTTTTTCCAAATACTGATAATGCTTATGTAAAAGCTGATGTTATTAATATTTCTCCAAAGGTTGGAGGATATATTGAAAAGGTGTATGTACAAAATAATCAGTATGTACATAAAGGCGACAAGCTAGTGCAAATAGATCCAAAAGATTATCAACTACAAGTCGCTAATGCTAATACAAAAATCATACAAGCCAAAGGCCAGTTAGCTGTAGCTCAAGAACAAGTTAGTGTTGCAAAATCAAACCTTACTAAAGCCCAATCATCTCTGGATACAGCTACAAGTATGGCTGATAGATATATAAAACTCTATAAAGAAGATGCCGGTTCTTTACAAGATGCTCAAAAATACATAAACCAGAAAATACAGGCCGAAAAAGCTAAAGATGAAGCATACTCATCTCTTAAACAAGCTCTTGTACAAGTAGAAATAGCTAAAGCTCAAGTTAGTGCTGCAAAAGTTGGTTATGATAACGCAAACTTAAATCTCAGCTACACAACTCTTTTCGCTCCAGATGATGGTTATGTTTCTAACCTAAAAATATACAAAGGACAGCTAGTTTCAACAGGGCAACCTTTATTTGGTTTTATCGATAACAGAACATGGTGGATAGATGCTAACTTTAAAGAGACTGATCTTGATAGAATCAAACCTGGTCAGCCAGTAAAAATTGAACTAGATATGTATAGTCATACATACACTGGTAAAGTAAATAGTATAAGTTATGCAACAGGTTCGGTATTTTCACTACTGCCTCCTGAAAATGCCACTGGTAACTGGGTTAAAGTTACACAACGCTTTCCTGTCAAAATAGTGCTTAAAAATGATCCTAAATATCCATTAAGGGTTGGTGCAAGTGCAACAGTAAAAGTAGATACTTTGTAGGTGGCTATACTATGATAAAAAATAAATTTATTTCATTTACATTAATTACAGCAACATTATTAACCTCTAGCTGTAGTTTTTTTAATCCCAAATATGAAAGACCTGAGGTTAAATCTCCTGCTCTTTGGAATAGCCAAGATAAAAATATTGAAGTAACAAAAAACTGGAATCTTACAAAAATTGCATGGTGGAGAGAATTTCACGACCCTGTATTAAATAATCTTATAACTACAGCATTAAAAGATAACAACAAGTTACAAGTTTCTATAGGGAATATTCTCCAAGCTAACGCTGAAATAAATAAGGCTAATTATGGTTGGTTACCCACGGCAAGTGTTGGTGGTGGCGGATTTGTAGCTCAAGCCTTTGATATCAACTCAAACTCAAGTATCCCTCAACTCAACAATGTTGGCACTCAAACTGCTGGTGGTTCTTTAGTAGGTATCATCCCCAGCTATACAGTAAATATTGCTAGACAGTTTAAGCTAGGAGAAATCTCTAGATTAAGCAAGAAAATGCAGGTCAACCTTAAAAATACTACAAGACTATCAATTATAAGTCAGGTCAGTGCTGCTTATTTCTCACTAATCACTGCTCAAGAGCAACTAAAATTACAAACTAGAATGGTAAATCAATTAGAGCTACTCTTTCACTATGCCCAAAACCAGCACAAACTTGGAGCTACTTCCCCAATGCTTGAGGAAATAATAAGACAACAGCTTGAAGCTCAAAAAGGGAAAGTAGCTATGATCGAAAATGATATAGTCCATTTCCAAAACACTCTCAAAATTTTGATGGGTAGAAATCCGGGTAAAATTGTGACTTCAAGAACCCTTGATGACATAAATGCAAATGTAAAGGTTCCTGTTAATATGCCCTCTCAAGTACTAGAAAATAGACCTGATGTGGGTATTGCAGAATACAAACTTGAAACAGCTAATGCTAATATTGGTTTAGCTAGATCTCAATTTTTCCCAAGCATTGATTTAACAGGTACTTTCGGAAACGCCACTTTAGCACTTGGTGAGCTAGCTACAATGAATGCATGGGCATGGGCTGCTGAAGCTGTAGCTGCTGTACCAATATTTAACTTGAGCATCCTAGCTGATAGTGACAAAGCAAAAGCTCAGTTCTATCAAGCGTACTATGATTATATAAATACTCTACAGAAGGCATTCCAAGATGTTGACGATACCCTGTCTGAAAGATCTGCAAATGAAAAAAATTATAAAAAACAAACAATCTCTCTAAAATCAACTGAAACGCAAGAGAGTATATTTGCTAAAAAATATAGTTCAGGTGCTATTAGTAAAGCTCAATATACAGGTATCACGCTTAATGTTCTGTATCAGCAAATGCAAGTAAATCAAGCTAAACTAAAATCTTTAATAAGCATCGTTAACCTATATCAAGCTCTAGGTGCTGGCTATAATGTAGACAACTATAAAGATCCTCATTATAACAACCCTGCTTTTGATAAATAGCTCCTTCTAAAAAGGTATATATATTAATTTCGTAATATTTTTTGTTATGATAGAATCCCTGCAAATTAAAAAAAACATCTAATAAAGGCTATATAATCATGAAAATAGTAAAAAACTTTATTGTAGAACAGTATTCTAATAATTTAATAAAATGGTTAAAAGAGACTTGTATAAAATATCCTGCTGAAGGTTTTGTGATTGGTATTAGTGGTGGTATAGATTCGGCAGTAGCCGCATCTTTAGCAGTCAAAACAGGATTACCTACAACTGCTCTAATATTACCATCGAAGAACAATCAAGACCAAGATATGCAAGATGGAATAGAACTAATCAAAAATCTTAATATAGAGTATCATACTGTTTCAATACAACCTGCTTATGATACGTTTATAGAGTCAACATTTAACTTTACAAACTCACAAAATGATCGCCAACATGTTATCAAAGGAAATGCTCAAGCCCGTCTTAGAATGATGTATTTATATGCTTATGCTCAGCAAAATAATAGAATTGTTATAGGTACAGATAACGCATGTGAGTGGTATATGGGATATTTCACTAAATTTGGTGATGGTGCAGCAGATATATTACCACTTATTAATCTCAAAAAATCTCAAGTTTTTGAACTAGGTAAATACTTAAAAGTGCCAAAAAACATTATCCAAAAAGATCCTTCTGCCGGTCTATGGCAAGGTCAAACTGATGAGGATGAAATGGGTGTCACATACAAAGAAATTGATGACTTCTTAGACGGTAAAGAAATCTCAGAAAAAGCTCTCGAAAGAATAAGCTTCTGGCATAATCGTAGTCACCATAAAAGATCCATGGCTTTCACCCCTAATTTTTAATAAAGCTTATCTAAAATTATATTTGACTAAAATCAAAAAACTAATATATCATAATTAAAAATAATCATCTAAAAATCATTATGAAAAAACTATTTACAATATCTCCTCTTCTACTGTCACTCATTGCTTGTGCTCACCTGGACAACAACGACAAAATGACCGAGCTTTATGTTGATAAGAAAACTCCAAATATCCAAGATATAAGCTTTAATAAATTAGGTACCCTTCCAACAAATATAGAACACCAAAGCTATTACAACGTCATAGTTTCTGGCTCTGCAATAGCTAACTGTAATGTTTTTGATTATGGTAGTAAAAAAATCGATGAACCAGGAAAAAGTCAAATATTTATAGGTGATGCTCGAGACTGGGATATTGTTAGGATTGATTGTCGTAAAAATAATGGTAAAGGCAAAGCTGATGAAATATATGATCTAAAAATAAAACTTCTTTCAAATGATACAACTTACTATGCTTCAACAAAAGTTAGACATGGATAAGTCCTAAAAGAAGCCTAGAGAAATAAATTAATAGAAATACTAATGTTAATAAAAATTTGAAGAAACTAGTTCTAATAAAAACTACTACTATTCAAAAAATTTCTTGGCATAATCTTTGACATTATCAAACCAAGTTTTGCTTTTTGGAGAATGTTTATTTTGGTAATCTTCACCTAGACTATTAGCAAATTTTTCTAGTAGCTCTTTTTGTTCTGCATTTAGATGAATAGGCGTCTCAACAACTACTTTACAAAGAAGATCGCCTCTTCTTTGGCCTCTTAGAGACTTCATTCCTTTTTCTCTTAAACGAAAAACTTTACCTGTTTGTGTTTCAGGTATAACCTTAAGAACCACCTCGCCATCAAGAGTTGGTACTTTGATCTCACCACCAAGGCAAGCTTTTGTGAAACTAATTGGCATTTCACAATATAGATTCATATCTCTTCTTTCAAAGATTTTATGCTCTTTGACTAATATCTGTACATACAAGTCACCACTCATAGAGCCATCAGATCCAGAATCACCCTCGCCTTGAAGCCTGATTCTATCACCGTTATCGACACCTTCAGGTATCTTCACTCTTATAGTTTTTTGCTTTTTAACTTTACCACTACCATAGCAGTCATCACAAGGATCAGCGATACTATTACCACTACCATTACAAACAGGGCAAGTTTGCTCAAAAGCAAAAAACCCTTGCTGTCTACGAATAGTTCCCTGTCCGTGACAAGCATGACATGTTGTTTTAGTTTTGGATTTAGAACCTGTACCTTCACAACTATCGCAAGATTCCATTCTTGGTACACTTATCTCTTTTTCAATACCAAAAAAAGCCTCTTCCAAACTAATCTCAATAGTATATTCTAAGTCACTACCTCTAGAGGCTCTAGATCTACCTGACCCACGTGATGCACCACCACCAAAGAATGTATCAAAAATATCTTCAAAGCCACCAAAGCCGCCAGCTCCTCCAGCACCACCTTGCTGATTAACTCCAGCATGACCAAATTGATCATATCTAGATCTCTTACTATCATCACTTAAAATTTCATAAGCCTCTGATACTTCTTTGAATTTTATTTCTGCTTCTTTATTATCGGGATTACGATCTGGATGATATTTCATTGCGAGCTTTCTATAAGCTCTCTTGATTTCAACACCCGAAGCTGTCTTAGATACATTTAAAATTTCATAATAGCATTTCTGTTGCATTTTACCTAACCTAAAAATTTTGGACAGAGTATTATAACAAAAAGAAAAGTGTGGATAAACCACACTTTGTTGACTTGTTTAGATTTTATTTATTTTTTGTCTTCTTCAACATCTTCAAAATCAGCATCTACCACATCATCATCTTTCTTTGGCTCTTCGGCTTGAGCATCACCTTGAGCACCTGCAGCTTGAGCTTGTTCAGCATATGCTTTTTGAGCAATTGGTGAGAATACTTCCTCTAGAGCTTTTGTCTTAGCTTCAATAGCTTCTTTATCATCACCTTTAGTTACAGACTCAAGATCCTTACAAGCTTCTTCAACTTTTTCTTTTTCTTCTGCAGTTACTTTTTCACCTAACTCAGCAATAGCCTTCCTAGAGCTATGGATTAGATTATCAGCTGTGTTTCTCGCAGATACTAATTCATGGAACTTCTTATCTGATTCAGCATTAGCTTCTGCATCTTGTACCATTTTTTCGATTTCTTCTTCAGATATACCACCACAAGATTTAATCACAATATTTTGCTCTTTACCCGTAGCTTTATCTTTTGCAGATACATTCATTATACCATTTGCATCCACATCAAATGTTACCTCAATTTGTGGCATACCACGTGGTGCTGGTGGAATATCTGCCAAGTCAAATCTACCTAAAGATTTATTTGCAGAGGCCATTTCACGCTCACCTTGAAGTACATGTATAGTTACTGCCGGCTGATTGTCTTCAGCTGTAGAGAACACTTGTGACTTCTTAGTAGGAATCGTTGTATTTCTCTCAATAAGCTTAGTCATCACACCTCCCATAGTCTCAATACCTACAGACAAAGGAGTTACATCAAGTAATAGTACATCTTTAACATCACCAGAAAGTACACCACCTTGGATAGCTGCACCAACTGCTACAGCTTCATCAGGGTTTACATCTTTACGTGGCTCTTTGCCAAAGAACTCTTTTACTTTTTCTTGTACTAGAGGCATACGAGTTTGTCCACCCACTAATAATACTTCTGTAATATCAGATTTGCTTAAACCAGCATCTTCAAGAGCTTTTTTACAAGGCTCTAAAGATCTAACTACTAAGTCAGAAACTAAAGACTCAAACTTAGCTCTAGTCACTTTAATATTTAAGTGCTTAGGTCCAGTAGCATCTGCTGTAATATATGGTAGGTTAACATCAGTTTGCTGAGCTGAAGATAATTCCACCTTAGCTTTTTCAGCTGCTTCCCTTACTCTTTGTAAAGCAAGCTTATCATTATGAAGATCTATACCTTGCTCTTTTTTGAACTCATCAATTAGGTAGTTCATTAAGGCAACGTCAAAGTCTTCACCACCTAAGAAAGTATCACCGTTTGTTGATAATACTTCGATTTGGTTATCACCGTCGACATCAGCAATCTCAATAATTGAAATATCGAATGTACCACCACCTAGGTCATATACCGCTACAGTTTGCTCACCTTTCTTAGAATCTACACCATACGCTAGCGCAGCAGCTGTAGGCTCGTTAATAATTCTTTTTACTTCAAGACCTGCTATTTTACCAGCATCTTTTGTAGCTTGTCTTTGACTATCATTGAAATATGCTGGCACTGTAATTACAGCTTCTGTAACTGACTCACCTAGATAATCTTCTGCAGTTTTTTTCATTTTTCTTAGAACTTCTGCAGAAACTTGTGGTGGAGCCATTTTTTTGCCTTCTTTAGTAGCAACCCAAGCATCTCCATTATCAGCTTTAACTACCGCGTAAGGTACTTTCTTCTTAATATCATCCTGAACGACTTTGTCGTCATACTTACGACCAATTAGTCTCTTGATTGCAAAGAATGTATTATCAGGATTTGTTACAGCCTGTCTTTTAGCTGCCTGACCTACCAAAATTTCTCCTCCATCTGTGTATGCAACAACAGACGGTGTAGTTCTATGGCCTTCAGCATTTTCTATAACTTTAGCATTCTTACCATCCATGATAGCAAGACAAGAGTTAGTAGTACCTAAGTCTATTCCTATAATTTTTCCCATGAAAATTCTCCTGTATTATTTTAATTTTATTTTTTAAACTTTTTTCAATCTCGACTTATAGATGGGTATATCTATTAGCTTTTCAAGTATTTTTTTTAATTTTTTACTATAACTACTTTAGCAGCTCTAACTACACGACCATTCAACATATAACCTTTTTGAAATACATCAAAAATAATATTATCTTCAAGCTCTGGATTAGGAACCATAGCCATAGCCTCATGAATATTGGGATCAAACTTTTCGCCTTTTGGATCTAGCTCTTCCAGGCCATTTTTCTTAAGGATATCCACAAGCATTTTAGATGTTAGCTCAATCCCCTCTTTCATTGCTATAGCTTCTTCAAGCTTAACCTCATGCTTTAGAGCTTGTTCAATACTATCAATTACAGGCAAAAGTTCCTTAGCAAATTTTTCTATGCCAAATTTACGAGCATTAGATACATCTCTTTCGGCTCTCTTACGAATATTCTCCATCTCTGCTTTAGCTCTCAAAGCTTCATCTTTAAAAGAATCGCAAGTTCCCTCTAATTCCTTAATCGTATCTTTTGCTTTATCTAGTTGCTCTTCAATAGATATTTCTTCAACAGAATTATTAGAAGAATCCTGATTCACTTCTTCTGCGTTATCTAGAACCTTATCTTCTGTATTATTTTTTTCTTCTTTACCCATAAAACAACCTTTTCTTTTGATCTTGTTAATACTACAATTTGTTAGATGTTTTTATACATAGTGGTTATTTTTATATTTTCAAGAAATTATTGGCATTTTTTATTATGAATATTAAAAAAGTAAAAGAGAGTTTTAAAAAAATAGGTGTTATAACTCTTCTAATTCTCATAAGTAGTTGTACCAATATAACAGCGCAGCGCTATCTATCTAAAAAATACTCTGATAAGGTTGATTATAAAAAAGCAACTTTCAATGACTTAAATAATTGGAACTCTAACAACCATCTTATATCTTTTAATACATTTAAAAAGTCATGTGTAAAAATAATTGATGAAAACAAGTCAGAATATGCAAATTGGATAAACATTTGTAATAAAGTAATAAATGCTAAAATAAAAACAGAAGATGAAGCTAAAGCATTTTTTGAGCAGAACTTCACCCCATACCAAATAGTATATAAAAATAAAGATACTGGAACATTCACCGGATACTACGAACCTACCATAAAAGGTAGCTTAGTAAAAACTCTACAATACACTATACCTATCTATAGAACTCCCAATGACTTAATTAAAAAATCTAAAGGTGATGATTCTTTTGCTTTTGGCAGATACAAGGATGGCAAATTTGTTCCCTACTACACGCGCGCAGAAATATCAAATGGAAACCTCCTTACCAAAAAAGATGTTTTGGTATGGGTGAAATCGAAAGTTGATAGAACATTCCTACAAATTCAAGGTTCTGGAAGAATAGAAACAGATAGTGGTGATATCTTAGTTGGTTACGATAGTCAAAATGGACATGAATACAAACCGATTGGAAGGTATCTGCTCGATAATGGCTATATGAGTAGAGATGAGATGTCGATGCAAGCAATTAAAGCGTGGCTAAGAAAGAATAAAAGTAAAATGGATGAAGTTCTAAATTATGATCCCTCTTTTGTATTCTTTAGATATGTAGATCGCAAGAATGCGGTTGGTGCTCAAGATGTTGAATTAACTCCTGGTTATTCTCTGGCTGTTGATGACAGATACTATTTATATGGAGTTCCTCTTTGGCTAGAAACCGATTACTACGAAGATAACCATCATGACACTAAACCACTTGATAGATTAATGATAGCTCAAGATACAGGAGGGGCAATTCGAGGTCCCATACGAGGTGATGTATTCTGGGGGCATGGTCAACAGGCTGAATTTAACGCTGGACACATGAACAATCAAGGTAAACTATGGATTCTGTTACCAAATGAATAATCTTAAATATTTTGATACTATAATTATTGGTGCTGGTATCTCAGGCATATCTCTTGCACAAAAACTATCTAAAGCAAACATTGAAAGCTGCATATTTGAGTCAGATAGTATCGGAGGTTGTATAGACTCACAAAGATATAAAGACTTTTGGTTTGAGATGGGGGCACATACAATATACAACTCTTATAACGAAACTATAGACTATATTTGTAATAACTCTCTTGAACAAAACATTCAATCAAGGGAAAAAGCTCCGTTCCTATTTGTACAGCCTAATAATAAAATTCAAAGTATTTTTACCAATATAAATCCTTTTACGGCTGCTTTTAGTTTCTTAAAGAATAGAAATATCTCAAAAGAAGATAAAACTGTTAGCGAATATGCAATAAAGCTATTTGGCAAAAAAAATTACAACCGAACATTAAAGTTTTGTTTTGATGCTGTATTATCTCAAAATAGCCAAAACTTCCCAATGGAATACCTATTTAAAAAATATGATAGAGATACTTCTTTACCACGAAGTTTTACATTCAAAAATGGCTTATCTGAATTATTTAATAATCAAAAACAAAAAATTATCAAAGAAAAAGTTATCAGGATTTCAAAACAAGATACATGGATAATTGAAACAAACCATGCTAATTATCACTGTGATAACTTATGCATTGCAACACCATGGAATATAACGGAGTCTTTGCTAGAAGATATACTACCAAATATAGCAAAACATCAATACCGACCTGTCATGTCAAATCTAACAAGTATAGGAATTGTTACTAATAAAGAATCACTAAAACATATTAAAAGTATTGCTGGCTTAATTGGTAAAGAACAGTTCTTTTTCTCAGCCGTCTCCCGTGACGTCGTCGATAACCCCAACTACAGAGCTATAGTATTTCATTGTAAAGGTAATTACCCTCAAAAAGAGTTAACATATAAAATCACAAAACTTCTAAATATAACTGACGAAGATATTCTCCATACATATACAAAACAGAACACATTACCCTGCTATCATCGTAATCATAGCACTTTCCTACAGGATTTAGAAAAAGAGCTTTCTCAATTATCTAACTTGTATATTACAGGTAATTTTTTTGATAGATTAGCAATTGAAAACTGTATTAGAAGGTCAAACAAAGAAGCCGATAGATTGATCTGCTCTCAAAAAAAATAAGCTAAAACATACTCAGCTCTAGGAGCCACAAACCAATGATAAAAACCCTTGCTGTCAACAATTATCGTTCATTATTAAACCTAGTAATACCATTATCACAACTAAATATTATAACTGGCGCTAATGCAAGCGGTAAGTCAAATCTATACAAAGCTTTGAGACTACTAGCAGAAACAGCTCAAGGGGGTGTAGTAAACTCACTTGCTAAGGAAGGTGGTCTACCTACAACATTTTGGGCAGGTCCTGAAAAAATTTCCAAAGAAATGCTTGAAGGTAAAATTCCAATACAAGGAGGACCCAAACAAAAAGAACCTCGTCTACGCTTAGGGTTTAGTGATGAAACATTTGGCTATGCTATTTCTCTCGGCTACCCAGGCCCACTAACTGCAACTTCTTTTTCTCTAGATGCCGAAATCAAACGTGAAACAATTTGGGTTGGTGAAAATTATAAGCATCCAAGCACCCTGGTCGATAGAGATAGTCATATCATAAAGATCCGAGAACAAAGACAATGGCAAGTCATCGAGCAACACTGTCCTAAATATGAAAGTATATTTACTCAAGCTTCGTATATTGATAAAACACCTGAAATTATAACCCTACGAGAGAAAATCAAACAATGGCGTTTTTACGATCACTTTCGCACAGATATTGATGCTCCAGTACGGACTCCTCAATTAGGCACTCTTACAACAGTGCTAAGTCATGATGGCCACGATCTTGCCTCAGCACTGCAGACTATTATTGACATTGGAGACCAACAATCTCTAAATGAAGCTATCGAAGATGCTTTCCCAGGTAGTAATCTAAATATTAGAAAACATGCTGATGGGCAATTCATTACAGAGCTAAGTCAACACGGTCTACTTCGCCCTCTATCCGCTCGTGAACTCTCTGACGGAACACTACGATACTTATTATTAACAGCTGCGCTATTCACCCCAAGACCTCCTGAACTTATGGTTCTAAATGAACCTGAGACGAGCTTACATTCTGACTTGATACCTCCTCTTGCAAGACTAATTGCAAAAGCATCTACTAAAACTCAAATTTGGGTAATCTCACACTCTAAAGAACTCATAAAATATCTAAGACAACTACCAACCCATAGCCTAATTGAAATAGAGAAAGAACTTGGACAAACTAAAATTATTGGACAAAATCTTCTAAATACTCCAAATTGGAGGTGGCCAGATATAAAATAAGCTATATATAATTTTTCTGTATCAATTTTATTTGCTTATCTCACATAGACAGTGTACCATATAGACTGCTTAAATTTTTAAAGTGTGGTGAACTGTATCTGTTCACAAAATTAAGAATTTTTTGCAAAAACTGAGTAATTGACAACAATAAAATAAAGGAAAAAAGATGAAAACGTTTACTGCAAAACCATCAGACATCAAAAGACAGTGGCTTTTGATTGATGCTACAGATAAAACTTTAGGTCGTCTAGCTACAGAAGTAGCAATGATCCTAAGAGGTAAAAATAAACCAGAATATACTCCTCACATGGACACTGGTGATTATGTTATTATCATCAATGCTGAAAAAGTAGCTGTAACTGGTAACAAAAGAAAAGGCAAAATTTACCACCACCATACTGGATATATTGGCGGTATCAAATCAATCTCTTTTGAGAAGCTAATTGCAACTCATCCAGAAAGAGCTATTGAAAAAGCTGTTAAAGGCATGCTTCCTAGAACTCCTCTTGGACGTGCTATGTACAAAAAGTTAAAAGTTTATGCTGGTGAAAATCACCCACATACAGCTCAACAACCTCAAGCTCACAATATTTAATAAAGGATGGTAAAAATGTCAGAATATAATTATGGTACAGGTCGTCGCAAAAGCTCTGTAGCTCGTGTATTTATGAAAAAAGGTACTGGTCAATTCATCGTAAACGGACTTCCATTAGAACAGTACTTATGTCGTGAAACAGATTGCATGGTTGTAAAACAACCTTTAGAGTTAACTAACAACACTGATAGCTTTGATTTTAAAGTAACTGTAAAAGGTGGTGGGACTACAGGTCAAGCTGGTGCTATTCGCTTAGGTGTTACTAGAGCTCTTATCGAATTTGATGAAGATTTAAAACCAGCTCTTCGTGAAGCAGGCTTTGTGACTCGTGATCCACGTAAAGTTGAGCGTAAGAAATTTGGTCTTAGAAAAGCTCGTAGAAGAAGACAGTTCTCTAAGCGTTAATATACGTCATACCACCTTTCTATTATTCTTTTTATTTTTTATCACTAGGAGGATAAAATCTTGTTATTATATACAAAAAAGGATGATATCTATAGCGACATAGTTCGTATGATTCTTCTTATCAAAGGAGCTAATGCAAAGATTATAGATGTTTCTGAAGAAGAAAACTCCAAACACTTAGAAGAATTAAATATCATAACGCCTAATGGTAACATCCCTACTCTTAGTACAGATGAATTTGCTGTATATAGGCTTAGTGTTATTATAGAGGCTATAGAAGATTTGTACCCTTTTCCTCCGATGTTTCCAGTTTTTCCAAAGCAAAGAGCTAATGCAAGAATATTATTAGAATATGTTAATAAAACATTTCTACAAAATATTATTAAATTACAGAGCTCAGATTTGACAGACGAAGAGGCATCTGAGATAAAAGTAAAAATGCAAAAAGATATTATTAGTACTTATAAGACAGTTGTTAGCGAAAGAGAGACAAATGCAGAAAGTAATCCTGATGCGCAAAACATTAACGTTTTGACTCTTATCATAACCTTTGTTTTTTATTACTTTATTAAGCTTAAGATTTCTATACCTACAAAAGATAAAAATATTATTAAAGAAATCAAAGAGCTACTTAGTGAGCCTAATTTCATTAAAACAATTAAAGCACAAGGAGCTTGATATGGCTATGCTTAGAGCTTATGTGGCTAAAGCTACATACAACTGGCTAGTTGATCACGGATTTACACCATATGTCTTAGTTGATACTGAATATGAAGGTGTAATCGTACCTAACAACTATATTGATGAAGATAATAAGATCTTACTAGACCTATCTCCTCAAGCAATACAAGGCTTAGAAATTGACGATAATCATATTAGCTTTGATGCTACTTTTGATGGTGAACCAATTTCGATAAATATTCCTATAGAAGCTGTTTTAGAAGTTTTTTCTAAAGAAACAGAACAAGGGATGTATGCTCGAGAATTTGGTTATGGAATCAATATTAATGAAGGTGAAGATGATGAAACAGTTAATCCTAAAAAATTAGGAGAAACAAACTCAGATAATGTTCTTTCACTAGATTAATTCTCTAGGAATTTTTCCTATCTTATCAGAAATTTCATGTAGTCAATTTATCTGAAACAATATAGCCATCTTTAATTATTAATTTTATGCTTTCATTAGGATTTACCAATAAGTCTATATCCTCTAAAGGGTTTCCTTCAAATACAATGATGTCAGCAAAGGCACCTGATTTTATAATGCCTAGTTTATCTACCATATTTAATAGCTCTGCATTTTTATAGGTAGCTGAGTATAGAGTTTGGAATGGTGTTTCAACTTGAGATCTAATCTTAAACTCAGTATTTTGATACTTCATCAATCCACCTAGTAGATCTGTACCAAAACCAACATTAATACTATAATCATGCGCAATTTTAATAGCCTCAAGACTATTTGATCGAACTCCACCTAACTTCTCTAAGACATGATCTGGGGTATTAAACTCTTTACCATGAAGATAAAATGCTTCATAAATTGCTAACGTAGGTACAATGAAAGCATTATTTGCAGCAATTATTTTTGCTGCCTTTTCATCAAGGAGATTCGCATGCTCTAAAGATCTTACACCTAATTTAACGCAGCGTATTAAAGCTTCTGGAGTATAAGCATGTGCCATGACATAAGTTCCATTACGTTTAGCTTCATCAACAATTGCTAGTATTTCATCATCAGAGAATTGTAAGTTAGTAATTTTATCTGCTGGTGATGCAATACCTCCAGCTGCCATAATTTTAATCTGAGTAGCACCTTCTCTTAGCTGCTCTCTTGTAGCTTTTAGTACCTCTGGCACACCATCACATATTGTAGAAATATTTGAACCACTAACTTGACAAGAACAAATTTTCGACTCAGTAGTTCCTCTAAAATCTCCATGACCTCCAGTAGCACTGAGAGCCTTACCACTATAAAACAATCTTGGTATTGTTGCTTTTCTTTTCTCAAAAGCCTGAGCTATTCCATAACCAACTCCACCAGCATCTCGTAATGTCGTAAATCCTCTCAGCAATGACTCTTCTGCTGCTTGAAGTGACTCTATAGCCATGTAATCACTTGATATATTATCATTTGCTAGATTGACTGATGCTGCTGAAGATAAATGCACATGAGCATCTATAAGCCCAGGCATCAAAAACCTATCTTTTAAATCTATAATTACCTCAGCACTAAAATTAGAAATTTCATTATTAGTCAATGATAAAATCTTATCATCTTCCACATAAACATAATTATAGTGATTAATTTGATTGTCTTTACCATTAAAAACATTTGCATTTTTTAATACAATCTTAGCCATTTTATATTACCTTTTTTGATTAATTAGATTCTTTTTCGGTTTTATCAACATTTGTTAAACTTTCTAGATTAATAATCATCTCATCTAGTTGCTTAGTAAAGACATTTAAATCTTTATTATCGAGATGTCCCAAAGACTTTTGCCAATTTATGTTTATAAAATCTTGAGTCTTAACTGAAAACTCTTTTCCTAGTTCTGTTAATTCAAAACGCACAACTCTTTTATCTTTTGTATCAACATATCGCTTCAATAACTTTTTAGATAGCAGGCTGTTAATCGCTCTAGTAATACTCTGAGGCTCACATCTCATATAGTTAGAAATATCCGACTTTGAAGGTTTATTAAGTGATAAAGTAGCTAGTAAAACAATAGACTCTGTGTAGGTAAAATTTCTTTGCTCCAAATAGTTCATGAATATTTTATACCATAAGGCATTAATTCTTCTCCATTGTTGACTTAAATTTGTAAATTTATCTAGTAACATAAAAGCTATATATTTTTTACTTACAATTATATGAAGCATTGCGTTATATTTCAACTAATGATAATATCTCATCCGTAATTATCTAACTAGTCTTGAAACATGATCACATTAAATCAAAAACAAATCTTACTTGACAAAGCTATCATGCAACAAAAATCACCTTTTTTTATAAAAGATATTGATAGCAAATATATATATATCAATCATCAAGCAGCCGCACTAGCAGATTTAACTCCAGAAGATTTTATAGGATTCGATGACTCAGAAATTTTTGGGGCTAAAATTGGGGCTATATATCGAAAAAAAGATCAAGATATAATTGCTGGTAAAGACATTAACCCTATTGATATTTTCACTGATAAAAAAGGCGTTACAAGAGCATATTTTATATTAAGACAACCTATCTATGATAAGGATAAAATTATCGGAGTATCTGGAATTAGAGCTGATATAACTAACTTCATAGAAAAAATTGCAGCCATCAAAATTTAATTTATATGACAAAAAATATTTTTACAGATAAAAATAATTATATTTTTGCTTCGACGATTACAGCTTCTGTATTTTTTTCTAGCTTAAGCTCATCCTACCTTTACAATCATCAAATGCTACCTATGATTTGGGCTTTTGTTTTTGGGATATTTCTACCTTTTTATCGCTTTGGAAATACTAAGCTTGAACAAATCAAAAGCCTAACCACAAATACAATTCTAGTTCTAATAATGATGCTTCTAGCATCTTTTGTCAGTTTGATAAGTTCGCCAATATTGCAAGAACTAGCTCGTGGAATTTTAGTTTTTTATTGTCTATGTTCACAACGATATTTCAATGGTGGGCGTATTTTAATTATATTCTTGATAGTATATGTACTACTTTTTTTCTATCTTGATCCAATTCTATCTGAGAATACTCTATTACCTTCTCTTAATTACTGTCTAACTGGATTATTAATGGGCTACATATCAACTTCATTATTTACAATAATTATGCCAAGTGTTGATATCAAAACTCCGACTATTAATAATGACTCATTTGTTTTTAAACAAGCTATTATCATTACCATCCTTATAGTCTCTGTTTATATAACTGCTAGATTTATACATATAACTAATCCAGCTTGGATTTGCTATTCTATAGTTATAGTATCTACAGGAAACTATATAATATCGATAAAAACATCTCTGCATCGATTAATTGGCACTCTTATTGGTGCCGTTATAGGTATTGTATTATCACACTTTATTTTTGATAAATATCCATTAGCAATATACTCCTGTTTTATCTTCATTTTTCTTACATATTTTATGATTAATCATAATTATGGACTTGGTATTGTTTTTGCAACGATTTGGTTAATTGCAGTATTTTATTTTCTCAAATCAGATATGACGGTAATCAGGTTTACTATAGCACGAATTTTCGACACGCTAATTGGCATAGGTCTTGGAATATTTGCTGAATTCATATTACTTAAGAAACCTAGAAAAGATAGACTATAATTTTTTAAAATATCCTAATACCACAGGCAAATACCCAATCATAAAACTTAAAGGTATACACACACTTGCCCAATAGAAAACAAAATCATCTTGATTAAAAATCAAATAGCAACATAAAGCACTTATCACACCTATTACAGTACTTAGAATAGCTCCTAATAAATTAGTCTTGCTACCATAAAACCCATATAGCAAACTAAATGCTAAGGCAGCTATAGGAATATTAAAAAGTAACATTTTATCAAGAACTTGGTCTATAAAAGTATTAGCAAGTATGTAGCTAAAAATTGCAATAATAATTACTGTAATGATATTTTTGTGCTCGCTTTTATTATCTTGAAAATGTACAGAACACATTGATGCCATAGTATTCCATAATGCTGCTATAGTTGTCAAAGCTATCATAAACATCATAAGATAAAATATAACTAACATAGGTTTACTGAAGAGATTTCGCACAATATACACAAAAGCTTTATCAGGATTTGTAGAGCTAATCACACCTGCATATTTAGCCGTAGTATAGACAGCTATCAGATAAATCAAACTCACAATAAATGATGTAATCAGGACAGCATAAAAAGCTACTTTCTTAGATTTTGCAGCAAATATTTTTTGTCCATACCATGGTGAAAGTATGTAAGTAAATGCTGTAAGAATTGCTAAAGATATAGAAAAAGAAACTGGTAAAGTTGGTATTTGTGCATTATTAATATATCCAAGTGCAGAAGCATCAGCATTATATGCTGAATACCCTAAATATATAAATAGAACTATAGATAATAAAAAGCTCAATTTATCTATTTTTACTATCATTAGTAGCCCATCTCTTATGGTAAATAACAACATTAAACTACAAGCAACCCCACTTATTAACCAATGATTATAAGAAGGAAAAATCTGTTGTAGATAAATTGTAGTAGAGTATATAAAGTTAGCTCCAAACCCTGCCATCGCAGTTAACAAACATAATGCTACTACTAATCCAAATACTGGATTATAACGTTGAGAAAAAAATTCAGAAACACTAATTGCATCAAAGTTTTTCCACTTTTTAGCGACACTAAAAGAATAAAATAATAATCCAGCTAAAAACACAATTCCTAGAGATAGTGCTGAGAATCCATATAAATATCCCAAGCTCGAGAAACCTATCAGAGTTGATATATTTAGCTCTGTCATTACAAGAGTAGCTATAAGTGCAAAAAGTCCTAAACTCTTTCCTGCTGTGTAGTAGTTTTCAGAGTTATTCATTTATAACAATAGTTGAATTGGTTTATAGCTTTTTCTGTGGATATTTAATACACCATATTTTCTTATATTTTCAAGATGCTCTTTTGTTGGATAACCTTTATGCTTGGCAAAACCATATTGTGGAAATAATCTATCATGCTCAAGACAAATATTATCTCTATGTACTTTTGCTAATATTGAAGCTGCAGATATTTCTTGAACTTTTGAATCACCTTTCACAATAGCTTCTGAATTATAATCCCAGTTTGGTAATTTATTACCATCGACCAGCACTTTGTCAAATTGTCCTTTTAAATTATCTGCAACTTGATTCATCGCTTTGAGCGTTGCTTGAAGGATATTTAATTCATCAATTTGCTGAGGTGAAACTTCAACTATTGTATATGCTTTTGCATGAGAAATTATTTGTTCATATGATGATTGACGTTTTTTTTCTGTTAATTTTTTAGAGTCTGCAAGACCATCAATAGTTTTTTCAGGATCTAGTATTACTCCAGCAGCAACTACAGGTCCTGATAGTGGTCCACGCCCTGCTTCATCTATACCAAGTATAATCATTTTAATTTATCCAAATTATCTAGTGATGTTAAAAAGCCTCTCAAGATATTAACCTCTTGACTCTCTAATTCAGATCTTTGAAAAAGTCTACGCACCTTATCCATTACATGACCAGGTTTATCTTTATCCAAAAATCCAGATTGAAGCATACTATCTTCAAAATGTTGATATAACCCTTGTAGCTCTTTGACAGAAGCTTTTTTATGCAAATGAGTATATTCAGGAACTTCTTTTAAGTCACTAATCTCTACAGCTTGCTTATAAATCTCATAAGCTACTAGTTGTACAGCTTGGGCTAGATTAAGAGATGTATATCCTTCATTTGACGGAATATACGCATGCACATTACTCATCAAAAGCTCTTCATTTAATAGTCCTGTTCTTTCTCTGCCAAATAATATTGCTATTTTTTCATCAGATTTTTGGATTTTATTAAGTATGTTTGTAGCAACTTTATATATAGGCTCTATAGGCAGAGATACTCTACGCACTCTTGCACTAGTCCCTACTACATAATCTATACCGTCAAGTGCTTCTTGAAGATTAGATACAATCCTAGCACTTTTCACAACTTCTGTAGCATGACATGATAATGCTATGGCTTCGTCATCTATGCCTTTTTTAGGATTGACTAGCCACAAATTTGTTAATCCCATATTCAGCATTGCTCTAGCAGTGGAACCTACATTACCACTATGAGAGGGCTCTACTAAAACTATACGTATATTATTAGATAAATTAGTCATTGTTAGTATTAATAATTAAATTATACAAATCATCAGAACTTTCAGCTTGCTGAAAATATTGCTGGGTTCGATCCTCTTTTAGATAAAGAGCTAACTGCTTTAATAATTCCATATGAATATCTGATATCTTATCTGGAAAGAAAACACCAATAGCTATTTTAATATCATCGTCTATGGAATTATCATAATAACTATTTTTCAATGTAACTATCATTATTCTAGTAGTCATAAGGTTTTCAACCCTACAATGAGGAATATAAATATTCTTGCCAATATATGTATTACCTATTCTCTCACGCTTATAGATGTTTTTTAGAACGATATCTTCACTTATATCTGGATAACTATCAGATACTCGATTTGCTAAAAACTCAATTAAGCGCTTTTTTGACTCAATATTTAAATTTAAAATTATATCTTTTTTACTTATTAGAGCTTTTAAGTTCATGAATTTTATATAGAAAAATATGACAAGATACTTATTCAGAATGACCAGTCGCGTGGTTATCTCTTAATTTATTTTTATGTTTTTTTATCTGACGAGCCAACTTATCTTCAAGCATATCAATAGCTGCATATAAATCTTTATCCTCCGCCTTTGCCACAAATTCACTACCTGGAACTGTAACTATGGCTTCTGCCACTTGATGATCTTTTTCAACATCTAAAATTACCTTTGTTGAAGTGATGTTGTCAAAATAATGTCCCACCTTACCAATTTTCTCATTAACATACCTTTTGATTGGGTCAGTAACTTCAACATGTCTACCAGTAATTTGAATATTCATATAAACCTCCAGATTTTGAATAACACGCCCACAGAATTATATGGAGCTCTGTTTTAATAACCACCTAAGTGATATACTTGTATTCATATTATACAAGCTAAATACTATAAAGCAAAGCAATGAACAACAATGTAAAACAAATTTTAACCTCTCTAGGTCTTATTGCGGTAGCAGTTATATCATTTATTATTTTTGCTCCTTTATTTGTTTTTCTAATTATTTTTTTTATGATTTTCTCATTTTTTATACGTAGGAAAATAATTAAAGAAAATCCCGATTTTTTTAAGCAATATACAAATAAAAAAGGTCGTGTGATAGATCAAGAAGAAGATGATACTGATATTAACTCAAACTACAAAATAAAATAAATATGTATACTAAAGATACTATAGTTGCAGTTGCAACACCCCAAGGTAATGGTGGTATAGGTATAATACGTATCTCTGGCGTAAATGCTTTATCAATAGCCAAAAAGCTCACAAAAAAACGTCTCAAACCTAGATATGCCACATTCTGTAATATTTATAATGCAAATGAAATAGTTGATCATGGTATTGTAATATTTTTCAATTCTCCTAATTCATATACTGGTGAAGATGTTGTTGAAATACAAGCACATGGCAATCCTTTTATACTTAACTTAATAATCAAAGCTACCCTAGAATGTGGCGCTAGAATGGCAAATGCTGGAGAGTTTACAGAAAGAGCATTTCTTAATAATAAGCTTGATTTAGCTCAAGCTGAAGCTGTAGCTGATATTATTAATGCATCTTCAGAAATAGCTGCAAAATCAGCAGCAAAATCTCTTCAAGGAGATTTTTCTAGAGAGATTAATAGTCTTTTAGAAAAACTTATCTATCTACGAATGTATGTTGAGGCATCTATTGACTTTCCAGAAGAGGAAATCAACTTTTTAGAAGATCAAAAGATTCATACCAGTTTACAAGAAATATATAAAACAATTCTCGATGTCAAAAATAGTTGTAAACAAGGAGCAATCCTTGTTGAAGGCGTAACACTAATACTAGTCGGTAAGCCTAATGCCGGTAAATCTAGTCTTTTAAATGCTCTAGCTGGTAAAGAGTCTGCCATTGTAACATCAATAGCAGGTACAACTCGAGATATTGTAAAGGAGCATATTCAAATAAATGGTGTTCCAATGCATATTATCGATACTGCTGGATTACGTAGCAGTGATGATGTTATCGAAAGCGAAGGAATCAAAAGAGCAATCAAAAAGATTCAAGAGGCAGATCAAATATTATTTGTAACCGATGACTATACAAATAGTCAGGTTAAATTTAGTGATATAAAGGATATAATACCTGAATTTTATAATCAAATACCTAAAGATATAGATATTACTTATGTTCACAATAAGATAGATCTTCTTGAAGAAGCGCCTATGAATCATAATAATCATATTTATATATCCGCAGGTAACAACATAGGTATTGATAAGCTAAAAGATCATATTCTTGCCAAAGTTGGTTACACAACTCAAAATGAGAGTGTTTATACAGCTCGTGAGAGACATATTACAGCTATAAATAATGCTTTTGAACATATCAAACTTGCTAGAGAACAATTAGAACTTGGGAATGGAGAACTCTTAGCAGAAGAATTATTAATAGTTCAAGAGCATCTTAACTCAATCACAGGAGATTTCAGCTCTGATGACCTATTAGGAGAGATTTTCTCAAGCTTTTGTATTGGAAAATAGTATAAAAAACTTCTTTTTTACTTATAATTAGTTTTAACCATAGTTATATCATCTTCTAACTGACGACTATTAAAAGGTTTGTTAATATTCTTATCAACCTCTACTGTTTTAACTTTACTGCTAGTTATATTTAATGAATTACCAGCTACTATCGCATACAAATCTGCACTAATAATCAATATAACAAAAGCTACTAATACTTTATTCATTTAATAATCCTGCAAACAAACATTAACAAATTTAACAAACTCTTGCTCAAGATTATTTCTAACTCCAGTTGCTCTTACCAAATAAAAGTTAGTTTCGCCAAAATAATAATCATTAAGCACTGGTAATATATCTAATCTGCTATTAGCAAAAATATCCAAAGTATTAACAATCTTATTACACTTAGTTGCTAAATTAATATCACATATAAAATTATTAAAAAATAGATTTGGATTAATATTAACCTCTTCTTTAGAGTCATCTCTCTCTAAAAAACCTATCAGACTAGTCTGATATTTATCATGACTTAAGAACCCAACAACATCATGATTTTCTAAATCTTTCAGAGATTTTGGCTGTCCATATTTTTGAATATACTCTTCACTAGCATAAAGTTTATTTTTAGCTCTTACTAACGTTTTTATAGTACAGTTTGTAACTAAAGGTTTTTTAATAGTAATTGCCACATCTATGTCATCCTTAACCAAATCTACTACTCCTGCAGTATAACTAAATACTAATCGGACATTAGGATATCTAGCATAAAATAAATCCAACCTATCAGCTAGTATGTTATCAAGAAAAAGTTTTGGTATACCTACCTTTAAAGTTCCCGTTATTTCTTTAGATTTATTCATTAGCTGCTGAAATATTGTACTTGCTTCTTGCTCAATATCTTTAAAGTTTTTATAGAATGACTCTCCATCTTCAGTCATTTCTATTAGGCCTCTTGAGTTACGCTTAACCAATTTCATATTTATAGATTCTTCTAAGCTTTGAATTCTACGAGAAACTGTACTTTGAGAAATATTTAAATGTTTAGCTAATTCTGTAAATGTACCTATATTAATAAGTTTAATAAAAATAAAAATATCATCAAAATTCATCACTAACCTCATTTGCGCATAGCTGTTATGCATTTTTTGCTACAGACAAATTAATACTACTACAAATATAATAGCCATGTAAGCTGATAAATTAACTTTAGCTTTTTAAATAACAAATAAGGAAATAAGTAATGAGAAAAACACTATCAAAAATTATTTTAAGTAGCGCAATATTAGCAACATCAATACCAGCTATGGCTTGCTCTGAAATCAATCATGATTTTGGAAAAAATATTGGAGTTTATACTACTAGAACTATGGATATCTTTATTGACTTAAAACCAAACTTAACTGTATATCCTAGAGGAACAAAAGAAAGTGGTGGTCTAAATAAAAATCCTCTTAACTGGACTGATAAATATGGTTATGTATCAATTGATGAAACTAATTTAGAAAATTTAACAGGTGAAGGTGTAAATGAAAAAGGCCTAGCTGCCCACCTGCTTTATTTAGGGGATACTGTTCAACCTAAAAGAGATCTAAGCAAACCAGGAATCAATGGCGTTGATTGGGTTAGATATGTACTAGGAAACTATTCTACAGTTCAAGAAGTTCTAGAAAACTTAGATAAATATCAAATATACAATCCGCCAGTAAAAATTAATGGTAAAGATAGTTATTTACCAGTTCATTATCTAGTAGAAGATAAAACTGGAGATAGTGCGCTTATTGAATATATTAATGGAAAGTTAACTATACATAGAGGTGTAAAAAATCTTAGTAATGAACCTAGCTATGATAAGCAACTTAAAATTTTAAAACAAGCCAAAGATTTGGGATTCTATAATATAGATAAACTACCAGGTGGTGCCAACTCTGGATATAGATTTGTAAGGGGTAGTTTTATAAATGAAAATTTACCAGATGCAGACTCTGCTGATCAAGCTGTCAATTACATGTTTGCAGCAGCTGACTCTGTATCTGTTCCATTTATCAAAGGCTACAGAAATGAGAGTTTTAATAACCCAAGTTTAGAAGATAAATGGCCAACACAATGGAAGTCAGTAACATCCTTATCTCAGAATACTATCTATATTTCTGATACATTAGTTGGCAATAGAGTTTCTGTTAACCTTAATGAGGCTAATTTAAGTGAGGGACAACCAATTAAAAGCATATCAGTTATGGATAAATCTTTAACTGGAGATGTAACTAGCAAACTAACACCTAAAGATAAATAAAACTTAGGCCTAAGTAACTTTAATGCTTTTCATCAGTAATTTCTCAACTATCCAAAATCAATATAAGTTTTAGTGACTATGTTCATTTATGCATAACTGCTATGTAGCTTTTGCTAGAGACATATCACCGCTACTAAATATATACTAAATATTAACTAGATTATAATAAAAACATAAAGGAACAAATGATGAAAAAAATACTTCTATTAATTTTGATATCAGTTATAGCTACTACTTTTGCTAATGCTAATCCAACAAAGTTAAGATCTTACTCTGTTGGTATCAAACGTAATCATATATCACTTTATGAGTCTCACAATATCACAAAAGCAACTCATTATTATACTCATTACAGATAATTAAAAGATTCTACAGCAAACATTTTGCTAAAATTACCTAATTTAAAATATAGTAAAAATATCATGATCTCTCTAATAGGCAAAACTCCTATTATCAAACTAAAAACCAACAACGCTCATAACTTATATGCCAAGTGCGAATGGCTTAACCCTACAGGAAGTATAAAAGATCGAGTTGCAAAATATATATTAGATAATTTAATCAAAAATAAAAAAATAAATCCTGAACAAGCAATTATTGAAGCAAGTTCTGGAAATATGGGAACTTCGCTAGCTGCAATTGGAAAATTATATAATCATCCCGTATATATTACGTGTCCAGAAAAAACTGGAAGAATAAAAAGAGAAATGATCAAAAGTTTTGGAGCAAATTTAACAATATGCAAAAATACTGCCAATTACACAGATGCTGATTTTTATGTAAATAAAGCTAAGCACTTAGCAAAAGATTTAGATGGGGTGTTAATTAATCAATATGATAACCTACTAAATACAGAGTGTCATTACAAAACTACAGGACAAGAAATAGTCAATTACTTTTTAACTCACTCAAAAAATATAGACTTCTTTATAACAGTTGGAGGATCTGGTGGAACTATTACTGGTTGTGCTAAAAGAATAAAAGAGATATTCCCAGAAACTAAAATTCTTATGCCAGACCCTAAAGGATCTGTTTATTACGATATTTTTTATCATGGCAAACCAATAGAGCAAAATATATACAGTTATAAAGTTGAAGGCCCAGGCAATCCCGTATTTTGTAAGTCTATGGACTTATCATACATTAATGAAATAATTCAATTCACAGATAAACAAGCTATACAAGGATGTAACGAACTAGCCCAAGAGCAAAGTATTTACGCTGGACACAGTAGTGGTGCAAATTATTTTATAGCCAAAAAGCTAATTGAAAAACTTCCTAAAGACAAAAGCTACAACATCTTAATTATGATTTTGGATAATGGTATGAAATATAGTTTCGACTAGTCTTAGAAAATATAAAATGAAATGATATTCAAATACTGCTATTATTAAATTGATGTATCAATATATAGGAGTGTTTCATATGCCAGGTATATTAATAAGTTTCATACTGCTCTTTTTATCAGTCATATTCGCTTGGTTTAATAGACGATGGGGACTTATAGCATTTTGTATTTTTCTAATCGTAACATCACTAGTATTTCTTCATCATGCTAGTGATCATTTGTCAATTTATCTATAGATAAGGAGAGCAAATATGAAAAAATATTTTAAAGAAGATTTAGTAAAACTCCTAAGTGCTATAGAACTTGCAGGTATTACAGTTACAATTATTTCTGCATTCTACTTTCAGTTTGTAATGGGAGAAATCCCTTGCCCATTATGCCTTTTGCAAAGATTAGGACTACTAGCAATAGGATTCGGATTTTTATTGAATATGCATTATCATATCAGACCTAGCCATTATGCGCTATCGCTACTAGCTTCTGTATTAACAGCATTTATTTCATTACGTCAAATTGCTCTTCATGTTTCAGATCCAGTTGGCTTTGGTTCAACAGTTTTTGGACTACACATGTATACATGGGTATTCATAATATGCATGATTGCGATCATTTATATTTCTGTAGTTATGTCTTATCCTAACCAATATAAAATCAATAAAGATCCTAATGAAATAGCAGATGCAAAAAATAATAAAATCCGAACATTAAGTCATATTATATTTGTCATTTTCATAATTGCTATTTTTGCTAATATTGCTTCAACTTTTATTGAATGTGGTATACATGAATGCCCAGATAATCCAACAAAATACATTCTCGCATAAACTCTAAATAATGCTACATGATTTATCCTAATAAGATATTTCTTTATTAGCAATAAAATAATATATAATTAATAGATGTAATATCTGATACTGTTTATAGCAAAGTATTATAAGGAGCTTAAGATATGAAGTCGAAGCTATTAATGTACTTATTATTGATATCATATTCT